>JAAYHA010000091.1 GCA_012727545.1 Synergistaceae bacterium
CTTGAATTTAAAGATATACCTTTCCCTGTTACATTTGAAAAAATCATTATGACAGACAATGCGGCGATTATGACAGGCGAACCAAAAGAATTTAAAGATGGAGAGACCTGGAAATGGAAATTACTTCAGTAATTTAATAAAAACCGCATTGTAAATCATATCATTAACAATGCTCTGCCAATAAAGAGGCAGAGCATTTGTTTTTTATGTTAATAGTCAAAAAAAGTCTAATGCTAAACACACAATATTGTTCTTTTCCCGGCATTATAAGCCTTCCAATTCTGAAATAAACGGCAGCTTGCACTTCTTTAACATTCGCTATGGACCTTTTCAGATGCTTATCTTAAATTGATCAGGGTAAAAAACGGATACTTTAACTGATTCCCTTTCATATGTAATGGATTCTATTTTTCTTAATGCAAGTTATTATTTTCTGAATTTTAACCTACATACACACATTTTTCATCCACAAGCTGTGGATAAAAATAAAAAATCCTCCGCTTTTCCACTCACTCTGCGGTTATTCAAAATAATCACAAACTTGTTATTATCATAAGTCTGTTCCGAAACAGAGCGTTTGTTTACTCATTAGTATCATCATATCCACAAATAACGCATTTTGGGTAAAGGTTATCCACTGCTGTAAAACAAGCTTGGTCAGCATTAGTCTAATTTTTATGACTTTGTTATATTTTCCGCTTGCTCTTTTATCCTGATCTTTTCCATCATCCACATAAACTCCGGATGTGTTTGTGGACATGTGGATATGTGCTGTGGATTTAATTTGTTTTTTTGTTTTTTCTCACAAAGAGTTCTTCATGATACAATTGTTCGGACAGACTTTCTTCGTTACTATCTGTCCCCTGGGGTGAAAATTGATGGCCAAAGATTTAGATATTTTATGGAGTGAATTCAAAACTCACTGTGTTGAAGTTATTTCAAACTCTGACAGCGCAATTAGGACTTACCTGGACACCTGTCTTCCGGTTTCCATGAAGGATGGTGTTTTTGTTATTGATGTGCCCACCCCTTTTGCCAAAGAACAGATCAAATCCCGCTTTCTTAATAAAATGAATGACCTTCTGGTTGAGACTGGATTTGGCACCAGCATCGAGATAGAGGTAAGCCAGGAGATAAAAGAGGATGTAGGTGCGGCCGGCAGGGCTGTCGCCGCTGCCTCCCCTGCAAAAATTTCTCTCAGCAGGAATGGCCTCAATCCCAATTATGTTTTTTCTTCTTTCGTAGTCGGAAAGTCAAACCGGCTCCCTCATGCAGCATGTCTCGCAGTTGCAGAATCACCTGGAGTTGCATACAACCCTCTTTTTATCTGGGGAAAGGTTGGACTTGGGAAGACGCATTTGATGCACGCTATCGGACACCATATTGAAAAAACGCAGCCAAATACAAAGGTCCTATATGTAAGCGCGGAAAAGTTCACAAACGATCTTATAACCTCCATAAGAAACAACACAAACAATGAATTCAGATCCCGTTACAGGGAACTGGATGTGCTGATGATAGACGACATTCAGTTTATCGCCGGCAAAGAACAGACCCAGGAAGAGGTATTCCACACCTTCAATGCTCTGCATAATTCAAAGAAACAGGTAATAATCAGTTCTGATAGGCCACCCAGGGATATCCAGGGAGTCGAAGACAGGCTTGTTTCGCGTTTTGAATGGGGTCTCGTTACAGATATTCAACCGCCTGATCTTGAGACACGTGTTGCCATCCTCCAAAAAAAAGCTGAAATTAAAAAATATCAGATACCTGACGACATTATTCTTTTTATAGCCCAAAACATCCCAAGCAACATCAGGGAGCTTGAGGGAGCGCTTAACAGGATCGTTGCATGTTCTGAATTCAACTCTGATCCAATGACTATGGAAAATGTGTCTTTATGGCTAAAAGACCTGTTGCACGATACACGTTCAGGTCCGGTAAATATTGGTCTTATACAGCAACTGGTGGCAGAGACATTCGGTATCTCAACGGAGGATCTTATCTCTCCAAAGAGAACAGCAGACCTTGCTCTGGCAAGACAGGTCGCTATGTATCTCGCAAGGAACAGGACCGGTGAAAGCCTACAGCAGATAGGATATGCCTTCAACAAAAAGGACCACACAACTGTTATCCATGCATGCAAAAAAATAGAAGAGCTTTTAAAAAATGATCTGCGAGTCCGCTCTTTTGTGGATAATGTTGTAAGTAAGCTGTAGATTCTCTCAATTTTTTCGTGTATATTTTTGTGTGTAAAAAAGTTTTTTAATTTTTTTCTTTTATTTTGTGAATAATGTGGATTAATAATTTTTCTGTTTCTCTTTTTATTCACATAGTAAAATCAATACCTGTAAGTGTTTTTATGTGTTTTCAACAAATCCACAGCCCCTACTACGCCTATTACTTGTTTTTGATATTATACAGATAAGAGCAGGAGGTCATCCTTATGAAACTTTCTATAAACAAAAAATTATTCCTCCAGAGTTGGGGACTTGCCGAAAGAAGCACTTCAAGTTCCAGCTCAATGAGTATCCTTTCTTCGGTGCTAGTCAAAGCTACGCAGGAGAGGGTAACTTTGCAGGCGACAGATATCAGAACCTCAATAATCTGTACAGCTTTAGGAATAAACGTCATGGAACCGGGAGAGGCAGTTTTTCCGGTAAAAATTGTCAGTGAACTTTTTAAAAAGGCACCCGGAGAAGAATTTAACCTTACAGTCTCTGACGGTAAGGTAATTCTTAAAGCAGGAAAGAGTAAATATAATTTCAGCACTTATCCTGTGAGAGAATTTCCCTCACTTCCGACATCAGCAGAGGCCAAGCTTTTTTGCAGGCTCTCCGTAGGTGAACTTGCAGAAGTAATAGAAGAGGGTACCCTTGCAGCTTCCTCAGGAGAAGAATTCCCGCTTTATCTGTCCTCGGCTAATTTTCAAATATCAAACGGGGTATTGAACATAGTTTCAACAGATACAAGGAGGCTTGCTCTTTCAGGAGCGGCAGTTAATGAAGGTGTTGATTCGGAAAGTGCCCTTCTGCCTATGAAGGGTATAAAAGAAATACAAAGAATACTGGCGTCACTTAACCCGGAGTATTCCGTTGAGATAATGTATGATGACGCTCAATTTTATTTTAAGGCAGATAACGTTGAATTTACAGTAAGGAGAGTTGAATCACATTTTCCAGCCTATGAAAAGATCCTTCCTAAAGCCCATACAACAACGGTAATACTGGACAGAGGGGACCTTATATCAGCTCTTGAGAGGGTTGATGTCATAGTTAAGGATTACAACAGGATGGTAATTCTTGATATAGCAAAGGAAAATAAGTTTGTAATGAGGGGAAGGGCTCCGGATTTTGGAAATGCTAAAGAAGAGATTTTTGCAGAAATATCCGGCGAAGACCTCAAGATAGCCGTAAACTCCAAATTTTTTATGGAATCACTTAAAGTCCTCAGGGAACCGCACGTAAGGCTTTCTTTCAACGGATCTTCCGGACATATGGTGGTCAGAAGGTCAGACGGAGAAAAGTTTATATGTCTCATTGCACCGATCAACCTTACAGAAGAAGAACTTAATATAGGCGAAACAGAACCTGATTCCGGAGATGGGATATAACAGGGTAAGGTTCAATAATTTCAGAAACATTGAACCCCGGGAGATTAAATGGTCCCCGGGGTTGAATTTACTTACCGGTCCAAACGGTTCCGGAAAGACAAATATTCTTGAGGGTATAAATATTGTCTCCGGATGGGGACCCCTTGAACGGGGAACCAGATCTTCGTCTCTGCCGACATGGAACAGCGGATCTTCTGAGATCCAGCTTACCGGTCAGCTTGACGATGAAAACGGAGAGATAATAAAAGTTAAAATTTCATCAAGATATACTATCAGAATTGAAGAAGAAACAATTACTGCAACAGATTTAAGATGGAGGATCCCCGTCCTCTCATTCCTTCCCAACGATATGTCGATAATAGA
>JAAYHA010000092.1 GCA_012727545.1 Synergistaceae bacterium
AGTCCTTTGATAGTCCCGCCCTTTTCTATCAGCGAAGCAAAGGGGTTCTCACCCCCTGCGAAGACTTTCCCAAGGTCAGTCATCTGCATGGGGATCCTCAGATCGGGTTTGTCGCTGCCATAGAGATTCATTGCATCTTTCCATGTGAGACGGAAGAAAGGAGTCTCTACCTTCACGCCAAGGATCTCGCAGAAAAGACCTGCAAGGTAGTCTTCTGTCATTTTCATTATGTCTTCTTCTGTGATGAAGCTCATTTCAACGTCTATCTGTGTGAATTCGGGCTGTCTGTCCGCCCTCAGGTCCTCATCCCTGAAACATTTGACTATCTGCATGTACCTGTCGCAGCCGCTTACCATAAGAAGCTGCTTGAAGATCTGCGGTGACTGCGGCAGTGCGTAGAACTTGCCGGGGTTCACGCGGCTCGGCACAAGATAGTCCCTTGCTCCTTCAGGTGTCGATTTGGTGAGCATTGGGGTCTCAATTTCCATAAAACCGTTATCACCAAAGAAATTGCGGGTAAACCTTGTAACTTTGTGCCTCGTCAAAAGATTTTTCTGCATCGTCTCACGCCTGAGGTCAAGGTAGCGGAACTTGAGTCTAAGATCCTCATTGACGGAATCTGCATTGTCCATTTCAAACGGGATCAGTTTTGAGGGTGCCAATATTATGAAATCATCTACCAGAAGTTCGACCGAGCCTGTTGCAAGGTCGGGGTTTTCTGTTCCTTCAGGGCGCTGCCGCATTACTCCCTTTACGGCAAGAACGTATTCATTCCTAAGGGAGGATGCCCTTTTATGTGCCTCTGCGTTCAATTCAGGGTTGAATACCACCTGGGTCACTCCGGTCTTGTCCCAGAGTTCGATAAAAATGATGCCTCCAAGGTCACGGCGACAGCGAAGCCAACCGTTGAGGGTCACTTTTTCCCCTGAGTTTTCAAGCCTGGGCTCTCCGCAGAACATAGTTCTCTGCCAGGATGAGTCATAATATCTTTCCATAAAAAATCCCTCTTTCGAAAATGATCTGACAATATTTTTAAAGTTTTTTAGAAAACAGGAAACCCCTCATTGATCAAAAGGGGCTTCGAATTTATTGTTTTACTGTAATTTTAATTTGCTGATGATCGACTCAAGTGTCAGTTCTTCCTGAGTTCCCTCTTTGAGATCCTTCAAAGTGATGATATTTTTGTCGAGCTCTTCGCGGCCGATTATGCAGGCATATTCGGCGAAGTTGCCTGCCGACTTCATCTGGCTTTTCATGCTGCGTCCCATGTAGTCCATGTCGGCAGAAATACGGTTCTGCCTGAGAGTTCGGACAAGATTCATGATCTCCATCCTGACCTCGGGTTCCGCAGCAACAACATAGACCTTGTTGGCAGGCTCTTTTCCGAAACTGCAGCCCTGTGCTTCCATTGTCAGTACGACTCTTTCTATACCGGATGCAAATCCTACTCCCGGAACATGCGGTCCGCCGATCGCCTCTGAAAGATTGTCATATCTTCCTCCTCCACAGACAGCGTTCTGTGAACCAAGGTCTCCGGAAAGGATCTCATATGCCGTTTTGGTGTAGTAATCGAGTCCTCTGACGAGCCTGTTGTCAATTTTAACAACTGCCCCGATCCGGTCAAGGCCGTTCTTAAGCTGTTCGAAATGCTCTTTACATTCGTCACAAAGGTGTTCCATCACTGCGGGAGCGTTTTCAGTTATCTCTTTGCAAATAGGGCTTTTGCAGTCAAGGATCCGGAGAGGGTTCCTGTCGTATCGTCCCTTGCATGTGTCACAGAGCTCGTCGAATCTGGTTTTCAGAAAATCCTGAAGTGCCTTCCTGTAGACCGGACGGCACTTGGGACAGCCGACAGAGTTAAGCACGACCTGAAGGTTTGAAAGGCCAAGACGGCGATAGAGTTCCATTGAAAAATCTATTACCTCAAGATCAACATATGCATCCTGTGCTCCGAGAGCCTCGATATCAAGCTGTACAAACTGCCTGTAACGACCCTTCTGCGGCCTCTCGTAGCGGAACATGGGTCCTATCGACCAGAGTTTTGCGGGCTGAGTGCCCTTATACATTTCATTTTCCAGATAGGAACGGACCATGGAGGCTGTAAGTTCAGGCCTTAATGTTATGCTCCTTCCGCCCTTGTCTTCAAATGTGTACATTTCTTTTTCCACCACATCGGTCGTTTCCCCAACGCCTCTGCAAAAAAGTTCTGTATGTTCAAATATGGGAAGATGGACCTCCTTGTAACCGTAATCATCCGCCACATTACGGCAAATGCCTGTTACATAAGCCCATTTCCATGATTCGTCGCCAAGTATGTCTCTCGTTCCGCGCGGTGCCCTGATGATGTCCACAACAGCCGCCTCCTGATAAAAGATTTGTTTTTCATTCTGTTCAAACTGTTATGATACTTCATTATGCACAAACCTTACAAGTAGCAAATTTTTCAATGTTTGTTATAATTAACGTCGCATCATTTATCAGGGAGTGTTTTTATGAAAAAATTAATCGCTCTTATTATGATCATTTTGATATTTATGGTTTATGCGGATAAAAGCAATGCTTCCCAGACATGGCAGCCAAAAGCCGGAGAAAACTGGATCGGTATAAATAAAGAACAGCTAAGGCTGACCCTTTACAATGGCCAGGACCCGGTCAAAGCATGGCAGATATCCATTGGCAAAGGAAAAGGCGCTGAGAAAAAATCCCGTTTTGACCTCATAACACCTTCCGGCACATTCACCATTTATCGTGTTGTGGAGGACGCGACCAAACTTGTCTATGATCCTGCATGGTTCAACGAACCCGGAGAGCCTGAGGCAGGAGTATACGGATCAAAACTTATCTCTTTTTACAACAAGTGGCAGATAGCCATTCATGGGACAAACAACCCCTCATCGATAGGAAAATGGGCCACACATGGCTGTATAAGGCTGAGGAACAGGGATATTGAGGAACTTGTAAAAAACGTAAACCCGAAGATGAAACTGGTAATAGTTGAAAGAGACCCAAAAAATAAATTTTTTAAAGAGACTATTTGAACCCATATAGATAAACGTAACTAAACAACCAATATTATAAACAAGGGGATGAGAATACTATGAGCCGTGCATTTGTAAAAGAAGACGACGGTGAACGGGGAAATCTTATCTCCGACATCCAACACCGAGAATCTAAAGTTGAGTGGCTCAGGATCCAGGAAAAAAAACTGGATACTCTTCTGAATGACCCTAAATCAAAAAAAATCAAACCCGAAACTCTAGAACGTTGGATAAAGGAGACCCGTGAAGACATAGAGAAAACAAGAAATGAGCTGGGTTACCGGGACTGAAAACAGTTCCTTGTCAGACAGGCCCGCTTATGCTTATGCTTTTTCTTTTTACTGAAACTTTTCTGCCGATGATTGCGTTAATTGTCTATAACCTTTAAACTGGACAAATGTTTACTTATGCCGCTACACGGAAGGGACGTGAGACAAAAATTGAAAAAAAACACTGGTGTCTGGTGTAACAGACACGTAAACGCTTTCAGCAAGCCCTTAACAATATCCGCTTTGCTTCACTTATCCTCACATCATAGCAGCGCAGTAGTCTTCTCAACTGCCTCCCCTATATATGGCAAACAACTTCGAATATGACCTCCGGAAAGAAACTACCAATACTATTCTTTAAGGAGGCATATATTGTGAATATAACCAACAAACCACTCATTGTAGTAGAAAATCTTTGTAAGGGCTTTGAGGATGGTGAAGTACTGAAGAATGTCAGCTTTACCATTCGTGAGGGTGACCTGGCATCTATAATTGGTCCTTCCGGATGCGGAAAGTCGACCTTCCTTCGTTGTCTCAACTGCCTTGAACTCCTCGACTCAGGCTCGATCTCTATCGCCGGAGTGACCATATCACGCAGGCCGGGGCAGGTCCCTGATGAAAAAATGCTTGATATCGCTCACGAGATAAGGAGCGAAGTTGGCATGGTGTTCCAAAGTTACAACCTGTTCCCGCACAAAACGATAATTGATAATATTATGCTCGCTCCCATGGTCGTAAAAAAACAGGGCAAAGACGAAGCATATGAATTGGCAATGAAGCTTCTGGATAAGGTAGGCCTTAAAGGATTCGCTTCCAAGTATCCTTCGACCCTCTCCGGCGGTCAGAGCCAGAGGGCCGCTATCGCAAGAGCGCTGGCAATGAATCCCAGAGTAATGCTCTATGATGAACCGACATCAGCCCTAGATCCTGAACTCGTCGGAGAAGTACTTCAGGTCATGAAAGACCTTGACGCAGAAGGAATGACACAGATAATTGTCACCCATGAAATGAAATTCGCACGAGACGCATCCGACTACATAATATTTATGGACAATGGCGAGATAGTTGAGTACGACGACGGAGACATACTGTTCACAACGCCAAAAAGCGAACGGACAAAAGCTTTCCTCCGCCACTTCGTCAACACGGGGGTAGCGTAAAGATGAAAAAATTAGCACTGTTGTTTACAGTAATTATGCTGCTAGTGTCTTCTGCCTGTGCACTTCAGGCTGAAGAAATGAAAGAGCTTACCTGGGGAGGAGACTCCGAAGGCGGCTTCCCCTATATGTTCCCAAATCCCCAAAACACAGATGAACTGATAGGTTTCGAGGTCGATATCGTAGACGCCCTTGCCGAGCAGATGGGGCGTAAACCGGTCTATGTGAACAATGCATGGGAAAATTTAATACCCGGACTCAACAGAAAGCTTTACGATATTTCCATCAACGGCCTGGAAGTGACCCCCGAGCACAAAGAGGTAGTCAACTTCTCAATACCTTATTACAAAACTTATCTTCAGCTTGCCGTCCGTAAAAACGACAATTCAATTAAGACACTTGAGGACTGCAAAGGTAAAAAGGTCGGGACTTTAAAGGAGAGTTTTGCGCAGGAACTGCTTGAAGAGGTCGGGGATATCGACATAAGGACATACAACGTCGAGGCTAACACTTACGAAGATCTTGCGAACGGAAGGCTTGACGCTGCTTTCTTCGACCATCCGATTGCGCTATATTCGGCCGGCTTTAACCCGGAGATCAAGTTTGTCGGCCCTGAGGTAGGCGAACTTGAATATGCAATAGCTATCAGAATGGAAGACAAGGAACTGCTGACAGAAGTAAACAAGGCACTTGTCGCACTGCGTGATTCCGGCAAGCTTCGTGAGATATATGACAGATGGAACCTCTGGACACCCACAATGGCTGCCGAATTCAATGACTACAGCCCTTCGAAGATCGAGGCTTCAAGATACAACGAATGGGCTGAAGCGCACAGGCCGAACCTCACGTTTGCGAAACGCCTCGACAGATATAAAGATGCCCTGCCCGCTTTCGGCCGAGCTGCGATCGTAACGATGCAGGTCTCCATAACTGCTATGATCCTTGCCATCACACTTGGGCTCACCCTGGCCATTACAAGGGTCTTCGCCCCCAAATGGGTAGCCTCTATCGCTACTCTTTATATTGAGGTCGTGAGAGGGACACCTGTACTGATCCAGCTGTTCTTTATCTTCTACGGACTTCCCAGCATTGGGGTCAAGTTCTCTCCCTTCTGGGCAGGAGCCATCGGTCTTGGGCTGAATTACGCCGCATACGAAGCTGAAATTTATCGCTCCGGATTGTTCGCGATACCCAGGACACAATGGGAATCCGCTCTTGCTCTGGGCATGACAAGATGGCAGGCAATGAGGGAGGTCATACTTCCCCAGGCAGTCCGTGTAGTCATCCCCCCGATAACGAACGACTTTATCTCACTGCTTAAAGATTCATCGCTCGTGTCGATAATAACGATGGTCGACCTTACGAAGGCCTACGGACAGATATCAGCAACTTACTATGACTACTTCGGACCCGGCATAATAGTTGCCATTATCTATCTGCTGCTTGGACTGCCTTTTGTAAGATTCGCCCGATATACTGAAAAAAGACTGGCAGCGGTGGACAAGGACGGTAAATACGGTCACAGGGAAAATATTTACCGCTCATCAACACGCTATATCTGATCCAACAACTTTTAGTGAACGAAAAACAGAGCCGGCCCTTCAGAGGCCGGCTCTGTTCATGTCAACATGCAGATACCCGGGCAGGACTATATAGTTTGCCTGCCTATAAGACATTCTTTAAGTCTGCCCGCAAGCCTGGTGTACCTTTTGCGTGTCTTGTCGTTCTTCACTGCTATTGCAACAGCTTTTTTTGTTCCTACAATCACGACAAGCTTTTTACCCCTTGTTATGCCTGTGTAAAGAAGGTTTCTCTGCAGCATCATATAATGCTGCGTCATTATTGGTATGACTACTGCGGGATACTCTGATCCCTGTGATTTATGGATCGAAACAGCATAGGCATGGATGAGCTCATCCAACTCAGAAAAATCATATGAGACGCGGCCGCTGTCCATTTCGACTATTACTTTGCTTTCTTCGCCGTCTATTCTGTGGACTGTCCCAATATCACCGTTGTAAACATCCTTTTCGTAGTTGTTGCGTATCTGCATGACCTTGTCGCCTTCCTGAACGATCCTGCCCATCCTCTGGACCTTTGATCCATGTTGGATATTGAGGACCTCCCTCAATTCTGAGTTCAGCCTTGTGGTACCGACAGATCCCCTGTGCATAGGGGTAAGGACCTGGATATCCTTTACCGGGTCGAAACCGAACTTCTGAGGGATCCTAATGGTCACAAGTTCTTTAATTATTTCAAGGGCCTTATCGGGGTCGTTTTGCTCAATAAAATAAAAATCAGATGGAGAATTGCCATTACTTTTGTCTTCAAGGCAGGGCATCTCTCCGCTGTTGATCCTGTGTGCATTGACCACTATCATGCTCTCTTCACCCTGCCTGAATATCTCTTTGAGGTGGACAACAGGACAGATGCCGGAGTTGATTATGTCTTTAAGGACATTCCCGGGACCGACTGACGGAAGCTGGTCTACGTCCCCGACAAAAACAACAGATGCTTCCTTCGGAATGGCTTTCAGGAGATGGTGGAACAGTATCTGGTCAATCATTGAAGCTTCATCCACCACCAAAAGGTCACAGTCAAGGGTGTTCGTTTCGTTTTTCATGAAATCTCCGCCGGCCATTGAACTCCCTGTGTACTCAAGCATCCGATGGATCGTTTTTGCCTCATGCCCGGTCGCCTCAGTCATCCTTTTGGCCGCCCTGCCTGTTGGGGCAGCGAGCATTATTCGAAAACCCCTTTCAGACCTTATCTTGATTATAGCCTTTATCAGGGTGGTTTTACCGGTCCCCGGACCACCTGTGATCACCATTACCTGTGAGCTAAGAGCCGTCTTCAGTGCTTCAGTCTGCTGTTCTGCGAAGTTTATGCCCAGCTCCTGCTGGACCCAGGGTATCACTATATCAGGGGCAGCATAGTGTCCATTGAACGGAGACGAGAGTATTCTGCATAGATTCTTTGCAGAATGGACCTCTGCGTAATGGAAAGGAGGAAGGTAGACGGCACAGTCATCTTTTCCCTCAATGTCCGTATACCATTCGATTATAAGTTCCTGGTTGAGCCTGCCGTCCTCTATACCTTTTTCTACCAGCTCCGGAGAGACAGAGAGTATTTCAGCTGCTGATGCTGTCAGCTCTTCTATCGGCACAAAGACATGCCCGTCCCTGGTCAGTTCATTCATGACGTGAAGTACCCCCGCTCTTATTCGGAGGGGAGATTCTTTGCTGAACCCCATGCTGTAAGCGATCTTGTCGGCAGTTACGAAACCGATGCCGAAAATATCGACAGCGAGCCTGTATGGATTTTCCTGAAGCACCTGGACCGAGGCGCTCCCATAATGCCGGAATACTCTGAGTGCGTAACCTGTTCCGATGCCGTAGCTCTGAAGGAAGAGCATGACCCCACGCATCTCTCTCTGTTCAAGCCATGCTTGATGTATGGCCGTTGCCTTCTTCTCCCCGATACCTTCAATATCAAGCAGCTTTTCAGGTTGGGTATCCAGTATCTTAAAAGAATCAGCCCCGAAAAATGAGACGATCTTTTCGGCTATCGAAGGGCCTATACCTTTTATCAGACCCGAGCCAAGATATTTCTCTATCCCCTGGATCGAGGAGGGTGCAAATGATCTGTACTCCACTACTTTGAACTGCGATCCGAATTTGGGATGATCTGTCCAGAGACCTTTCATACTAAGCACTTCCCCTACTGCGGGAGAGGCAATCGTACCCACAGCAGTGACCAGCTCGGGATAACCCTTCACAGCGATGCGGAGAACAGCATAGCCGCTCTCCGCGTCACTGTATGTTATGCGTTCGATCTGACCGGTCAGTTCTTTTGTTTCCTTATCATCACCGGAGTGCTGCGGTGCTTTGTATCCCATTTCCGCTAAAAATTCTCTGCTGAGGGACGGTGGCGCTGATCAAGTATCTCAATGATCACCCTGTCGACATTTTTCATCCCTTCACGGGTAACTCTTGCGACATTTTCGATCGTATCTTCAATGGATGAACCAAAAACTCCCTGCGGTATCCCCAATTTTTGTCCTGCGACAGCCCATCTTGCAGCAAAATAGGCCTCGGATGAGGCAGAGCTGACCTTTAAGGCACAGCTTTCCTTTGCTCCGTCGCAAAGCATACCGGCAAGATTTGAAAGGAGCAGCTGCATGGCATCGGCCATCTGCTCTTCAGAACCGCCCATCAAATATGTCATCCCTGCAGCAGAACCTGCTCCGGCAGCTACAGAGCACCCGCAGACGACAGACATGCGCCCCAGGCGCCTTTTAACAAAGCTTGTTGAAATGTGGCTGATCGCAAGTGCTTTCGCTATCTCGTCATCAGATTTTTTCAGGTGTTTGCCTAAAACTGCTATGGGGAGGATGGCAGTGATGCCATGGTTTCCGCTCCCGGCACTGCTCATTACAGGCAGAAGTATGCCCGACATCCTGGCATCCGCTGCCGCGGCAGTTATGCTTCTTATCTTCAGTGCCACGTCTTCGCACTCTTCCAGAGCAAAAATATCCTTGAGAGTTCTTCCGAACCTGCTGCCCTGAACACATTCACCGCAGGTCGAACATACATCACTGGGTTTGTATCCTCCTTCAGCGACTGCCACGTTCATTTCAATTCCGGAAAGGAGGAAATTCCTGTCATCTTCATCCATCTCATCCGCCATTTTGAGGGCTTCGGTAAATACCTGGGGAAAACCGTCGTCTTCAAAACCTATCGATGAGACAGAGGAGTCTGATCTGTCTTCCATTACGGTAACTCCGTCAACAACGACTTTTTCTATGTGGTTATAATTCCCGCTGACCAAACACACAGACTTGTGCTCTGGTGTAAAGATCGAGGCAAGGACGTAGACCCCGCTCCTGTCAGGATCGCAGTATATGGTCACCCTCTCATCCCGGACCCATCTTTCAGCTTTTTCAACATCTTTTGCAGTGCTCTTCCTTAGAACTTCAAGGCCAAGGTCGGGATCTCCGCAGATAGCTCCCATTGCAGCAGCCATTGCGTTGCCCCTTGCACCTCTGGTCCCCGGGATACCTACCGCCATACCGTTTTTGTATATGCTGCCGCTTACTGTTACCCTTACAGATGCAACTTCTTCCCTTTCAGGCAGTTCCTTGCATGCCCTGGCAACAGCAAGCGCTACTGCACCCGGATCCGTACACCCCAGTGCCGGTTTGACCTCTTTTGCCAGGAAATCTTTGAGCGTGAGCATGATTTGGTCCCTCCTAACGAATATAGCGGATCTTTCCATCCACGACTGTTAATCCAACTGTCAAATTCTGTATCTCGTGGTCATCGATCTTGAAAGGGTTTTCCATGAAGGCGATTATATCTGCCGCCTTTCCTATCTCCAGCGTACCCCGGAAATCTCCCTCTCCGCATACTACTGCTCCGCCTTTTGTGTACATTGAAAAGGCTTCCACCCTGTCAAGCTTTTCGGATGGGAGCCAGCCATGTTCAGGCTGGTCAGAGAGGTCTTTTCTGAGTATCGCTGCCCTTATCCCGAGCATCGGATCAAGCGGCTCGGTAGGTGAATCGGATCCTGCACCTACTGTGATCCCAAATTGTATAAGTGTTTTCCAGGCATAGCTCCATCTCGCTCTTTCAGCTCCAAGCCTTGACATCACTATAGGCCAGTCTGAAGTTACAAATGCGGGCTGGATATCTGCCATAACACCCAACTCAGCCATTCTTTTATAAATGTCATTGGCCCCTACCTGGCAGTGTACTATCCTGTGTGATATCGTTCTGTTTTTGTTGTCAGATAGCCTTTTTGTTGATTCGACTGCGTTGAGACACCTGTCTATCGCCCCGTCACCTATAGCATAATAGGCGACCTGCATCCCGGCTTCCTGAGCTATCGCAGTAAGGCGATCCAGTTCTCCCTGGGATCTTGCGTATATCCCCCTATTCCCCGGTTCATCGGAATATTCTTCCCTGAGTGCAGCAGTCTTAGCTCCAAGTGTGCCGTCGACATGAATTTTCAGTGGACCGGATGCGAAATAACTTATCCCGTTTCTCTGGTGGTAACCGCACTCAATAAATGTTGTGAGCTCCGTTTCGTCTCTGAGGTGCCATTGCTCTGCAATGCGCAGGGGCATCTTATCTTCAAGCTCCATCTGTTCATAAAGCCTGAATATCCTGTCAGTGCTTCCCACTATGCCCAGGTCGTCTGTCTGGACCGATGTGATGCCGAGCCTGACCATTTCGTCTGTAGCTCTTTTGTACCACCTCATCAGGGTTTCGTCAGAAGATTCCGGGATGTTCATCCTTACCCAATTTACTGCGGCCTCGCTTACAACGCCTGTAGGTTCACCGTTTTCATCCGAGTTGACTACACCGCCGGATATCTTGAAACCCTTTCCTATCCTCAATATATCAAGGGCTTTGGAGTTAAGTGAAGCGATATGACCGCAGGATCTCTCAAAGAAAAGCGGAATATCCCCGGTTATTTTGTCCAGGTCATATCTGTTTGGGAACCTTTTTTCTGCCAGGTGGTTCTGGTCCCATCCACGTGCAAAAAACCACTGTCCATCACTTATCGGGGACTCCGAAAGGAATCGGCGGCTTTTGTCTATCATTTCTTCGATCGAAGACGCTCCGGACAGGTTGAGTGTTTCCAGGCTCCTGCCTGTAGCAAGAAGATGGTTGTGAGTATCTGTCATTCCGGGCATGAGGAACTTTCCTTTTATGTCCAGGACAGTAGTCTTACTGTCACACAGCGACAGTATATCTTTGTCGCTCCCTATTGCCTCGATGATCCCGTTCTTTGCGAACAACGCCTTTGCCCGACCGGGAGATGACATCGGGTAGATAACGCCGTTGATGAGTGCAATTGAATCGTTCCTCTGTACATCCCCCATCAGTCATACCACCTTTACATCATCATTAAGAGCGTTGCCAGGGTCCTGGTCCCGAAACCGGAAGCACCCTTTGCATAATAGCTCCTTTGTTCCTTAATAAAATCAGCCGCTGCAATATCCAGATGCACCCATGGGATATCTTTATCAACAAATGCTTCAAGGAACATTGCCGCAGTGATGGCGCCGCCGTAGCGTCCGCCAGAGTTTACCAGATCGGCAACAGGAGATTTTATTGCTTTTTTGAGTGTAGGATCATCCATTGGGAGTTTCCAGAGACGCTCCCCTGACATTTTCGCCGCTGCAAGGACTTCATCACCAAAAAGGTCGTTGTTGGTGAAAAGCCCTCCTGTATTTGTTCCCAACGCTACAGCGCAGGCGCCTGTGAGCGTGGCAATGTCGATGATTTTGTCGGGCTTTAGTTCTGACGCGAAGGAGAGTGCATCTGCAAGAGTAAGCCTGCCTTCCGCATCTGTGTTGTTGACTTCTATTGTCTTTCCGTTGCGCGCACGAAGGATATCGTCAGGCCTGTATGCATTCCCGCCGGGCATGTTTTCCGCTGCGGCTATAATCACCGTGACCTTCCATGGCAGCTTAAGCCGAGCTGCTGCTTTTACAGCTCCCAGGACTGCACACGCTCCGCTTTTGTCACCCTTCATAGTAGTCATGTAATCTGCGGGCTTTATGTCAAGTCCGCCGCTGTCGAAGGTAAGACCTTTACCTACAAGCGCAACATGACCTCTGCATATACCTTCCGGTGACCAAGTCAGGGTAATGAACCTCGGAGGATTTGACGACCCCTTTGCAACAGCATGGTACGCACACATTTTTTCTTTCACTATTCTCTCTTCGTCCCATATTTCGCATTCAAGACCAAGTTCCCGGGCCAATGACTCAGCTTTCTTTGCAAGGGTCACAGGGGTGATGACATTACCCGGTTCGTTCGCTATGTCCCTTGTATAACACTGCGCCTCGCCAAGGATCTTTCCTTCCTCAAGCCCCGCGGGGTCCGCACCCGGAACGTTGACAAGTTCAGGGGATACAAGCTTCTCATCCTCTTCCTGAGTGAGGTACTTGTCAAAGCTGTAGCACCCCAAAACAGATCCTTCGGCGGCAGATCTTGAATTGATCCTGTCTTCTGCCTCCGGCATACAAAGAAGAACACTTGAGCATCTTTTTGCCGCAGCAGTTCTGAGGACCATAAAGCTTCCTTCCCTGATGTTTTCCTGAAGACTGTTTTTATCATTTCCAAGTCCATGCACGACAACGTATTTAACTGATCCGTGCATGACCGGGATCTTAATCGTGGAACCCGCCTTTGCCTTGAAGTTCCCGTTGATTACCGCTCTGCGGCAAAACTCCAGCATTTCTCCTGCAAGAGGTTCCAGGCACAACAACTCAGACGCGGCTTCCTCAGCAAGTATTCCGATCAACTGGACACTTTCCTGATCGAAGCCTTTTTCACATTTATTAATGTTCAATATATTCCCTCCATATAAGTAACCTACTTTTATTCTGAACATCATAATAATATCACTATTTAATCTCAATGTTGATGTACTTTCTGCTTACCTTATCTTTTCTGCTATACTAATCAGGGTCGATTTTCTGCTTTTTACGGAGGAATGAAGGATGGATAACAAATATGATGTAATAATAGTCGGAGCAGGTCCCGCAGGACTGTTTGCAACTCTTGAACTCATAAAAAACGACAAAAAAGTTCTTCTCATAGACAAGGGAAGATCCATAGAAGCACGTATCTGCCCGATGAAAACCGGTGCTCCCGAATGCGTACACTGCAATCCGTGCAATGTTGTATGCGGATGGGGAGGAGCGGGGGCTTTCAGCGACGGTAAGCTTACACTGACGCCTGAATTCGGGGGCAACCTCGAAGAATACTGCGGACGCGAAAAGCTTCTCTCTCTTATTGACGAGGCGGATCGTGTATATCTTGAGCATGGAGCGAGCAGCACGCTGTTCAAACCAAGCGGCGACCTTGCAAAGAAGGTCATTACCAAAGCCCTTCAGGCGGGCCTCGACATAATCCCTGCAACAATACGCCATATGGGAACAGACAGGTCGAAGCAGATCCTTGGCGCCATATATCAGACCATAAAGGACAGCTGTGAGGTAAGGACAAACACTATGGTAGATAAAGTCCTGCTCAAACCTGATGGATCCGTTGCCGGCGTACTGCTTGCGAACGGAGAAGAGATCTACTCCGACAGGGTCCTTCTTGCTCCCGGACGTGAAGGTGCTGCATGGATGGAAAAAACGGTAAAGGAACTTGGACTCCAGATCGAGTCCCTGCCTGTAGACATCGGAGTAAGGGTGGAGATACCCTCTGCCTGGGCTGAGGATATAACGGACCAGTTCTATGAGGTCAAGGCTCTTCTTGACACACCCACCTTTGATGACAAGGTACGCACATTCTGCATGTGCCCGCACGGCGAGGTCACATCCGAGTACCAAAGCCACCACGAAATCCTCACTGTTAACGGCCACTCGAACCAAGAGAATGAATGCAAAACAGAAAATACAAACTTTGCGATATTGGTTTCTACTAAATTTACAAAACCTTTCAGGGATCCAATCGGTTACGGCAGCCATATTGCCCGATTGGCAAACATGCTTGGCGGAGGAATTATCGTCCAGCGGCTCGGTGACCTGCGAAAGGGCAGGCGCTCCACACCGGACAGGATAGCCCGCGGACTTGTAAGGCCCACTCTTACAAGCGCAGAACCGGGCGACCTTGCCTGCGTCCTTCCATACAGGCATCTTGTTGGAATAATGGAAATGCTTGCGGCACTTGATCATATAATACCGGGAGTCAACAGCGGCCATACTTTGCTCTACGGAGTCGAGGTTAAGTTTTACAGTCTGAAAGTCGCCCTCGACAGCGGACTCAGGACCTCTATCAAAGGCCTTTATGCTGCCGGAGACGGAGCCGGGGTCACAAGAGGAGTCATACAGGCCTCTGCATCGGGCATTTGGGTGGCAAGAGCAATGCTCTCTGAAAAATGAGATGTGGATCGCTGAGACAAAATGGTCAGTAATCTGAAAAAGAAACGCCTTGTCAGATTTTACGAGATAATGCTGCCGATCCTGGCACTTATCTCGCTTTTTACACTTATGTCCTTATATGTCCTTAGGCTCAAATTTTTTCAAATACAGTCTTCAGCCAAAACTGATATTTCTCCTGAACCATCTAATCTGGCTCATTTTTGCTGCTGATTTCTTTGTAAGGATGCGTCTTATAGACGACAAAAAACATTTCCTTACCAGACATCTGGCAGAATTAGTTGCGATACTCCCAGTCTACCCCTTCATACTGTTGGCCAAGTTATTGGGGGACATCCACATGGCTGATGCTGCTGCAATAATACTTGAAATAATTTTTATCATAAAATTCTTTTCTTACCTGATAAGGGCTTTCGTAACACAGCGAAGATTTATCAGGACCAACCCTCTGCATTATGCGGCAGCAGTTACAATGACAGCACTTGTAGTAGCTGCAATGTTATTTTCCGGTTTTGAAGGCAGAAATTATTCGGACAGCATATGGTGGGCTTTCTCGACCGCAAGCACTACCGGTTTCGGAGATATAGTACCTGTTACCCCTGAGGGAAGACTCGTAGGAATGTTCCTTATGATAGTCGGGCTTGCCTGTATAAGCATACTCACAGGCGTCATTGCAGGGATAATGATGCATTCTAATAACCTCTCAAGACCGGAAAGCTCTATAGTAATCGGGGTTATCAAAGAACTGTCTCGGTTCTCAGAACTGAGTGAGAATGAGGTAGATGAAATTTGTGATGTGTTGAAAGCTATGAAGCTGAAACATCCGATCAAAAAGGAAAATGTCCTTAATGACGGACTTTTCGAAAAATCCCTACCCAAAAAAACGGGGATAAAAAAGAGCCGCTTCGCGAAATGGGTCAATGAAAACTTCATTAGCGACCCTAAAGAAGATACTATCATTGAGAAAAAACTTTCACAGAAAAAACCCTCCAAAAAATAACTTATTCAAGCAAAAACAAGTTGCGTTAATAATAAAAAGAAGCTGCGTGAGATCCTAAGATTTCTTACAGCTCCTTTAATTTTTTATTAATTTCAAAGTTTAATATTTTATATATTTCAGAATTTGAGCAACCCCACAGAATTGAGGAAGATAATGAGGACGAGCAGCGGAGTTACGTAACGAAGGAGAAATCTGATCACCTTTACCTTTCCTTCGTTATTAAGTTTCCCGTGATTTGTCAGTTCATCCCTCAGGTCCTTCTCTTTCATTTTGTAACCTGCATAGAGTGCAATAAAGAGGCCTCCCAAAGGCAGGCATATGTTCGACGAGATAAAGTCAAAGAGGTCAAAGAAACCCCTGCCCATTACTTTGATCCCTCCGAAAAAGCTCGTGCTGTCAGCAGAACCGGCTGCCAGGACTCCCACAACTGCAATAATGGCACAGTTGAGGATCGCAGCTTTTTTACGGGGCATGTTGAATTCTTCCGACATCCAGACAGTCGGAACTTCAACAAGAGAGAGCATCGCTCCGTTGGCTGCGAATGACGTCAGCAGGAAAAATGCAAAAAGAAGTACCTGTCCAAAGGGCATCTGTGAGAAGACCAGGGGAATAGTTATAAATAACAGGCCCGGTCCTGCTCCCGGCTCAACTCCGAAGGAAAAGACAGTTGGAAAGATCGCCAGACCTGCAAGCATTGATACACAGATATCAGCAATAGCTATCTTAAGAGGAGCAGTGGAAAGATCAGAATCCTCTGTGAAATATGATCCGTAGGTTATCATGGTTCCCATCCCAAGAGAGAGCTTAAAAAAGGCAAGCCCCATCGCAGCAAGCGTTACAGATGGAGTTATCTGTGAGAAATCCACATGAAAAAGGAAACGTAGTCCGTCGGCGGCTCCCGGAAGAGTAAGTGCGCGTACAGCACAAATTATAAGAAGGACAAAAAGCACGGGCATCATGATCCTGATAGCCCTTTCTATACCGCTTGAAACCCCCAGGGAGATAATAGCGCCTATTACACAAAGTACCACCACCTGCCAGAATATCGGGGAGAGTACCGCCGCTGAAAAGAAACTTCCTCCTGCCGCACCTGCACCGATAGCACTGCCGAACATTGCCCCGGCTTTCTCTGCGGTGATCCCTGCAAAAGCTCCTGTTGCAGCCTTGAATGTATAGTAATATACCCATCCTGCAACGCAGCTGTAGAAAAACATTATCAGATATGCAGCAAGTGCTCCCATAAACCCGATGCCGGACCATGGAGATCTTGGATCATTATCCAGTTTTCTGAAAGCACCGACCGGGTTCATCCTTGATCTGCGTCCGATGACAAATTCACTTATCATGATAGGAACAGCAACCATAAAGACAAAAAAGAGGTACAGGACAAGAAAAGCTCCGCCGCCGCCGGTTCCTGTCATGTATGGAAACTTCCATATGTTTCCAAGACCAACGGCTGAACCAAGGGATACCATCAGTGCAGCGAGAGTAGAACTAAATCCGTCTCTTTTCTTTGTTTCTAACAACAATAAAATCTCCCCCTTAATTAGGTTTAACAGAGAATAAATTAATGTGTCTTAGAAAAAACGTATTAATTTTACACCTAATTATTTAAAAGAGGGATATAAACATTAATTACATATTTTGATCTTCAGGTCCGGAAGTTCTAACCGTGGCACAGACAATTGCAATTATAATAACGGTACAGCCTATTATCTCCTGAATTGATGGAGGCTGCTTCAGCAGGAGAGATGTCAGGCCGACGGCAACTACTATTTCAAGTGTACAGAGGAGGCTGACCGTAGCCGCGGGCAAATATTTTAAAGCTGTGTAGAAGAGACCGTATGCAAGAAGGCTCCCGCAAAATGCCTGGAAGACCATGAGACCAAAAAGAGGGGATGTAAAATTTAAAATATCCTCCCATCCAACAATAATGCTCTTGCCTAAAGCGAGGACTATTCCACCCAAAAGGTGTGCAAAAAAGAGAAGAACTAGCTGATCTGTTTCCTGTCCTTTACAGACTCTTCTTGCAACAAGAGCCTGACCCGAAATTCCAATTATTGCGAGGCCCCCCCACATAAGTCCGGGCACGGATAGGCCGGAGAAAGTTTTTTCGCCGCCGACCATTCCGAGATATACGCCTGCGATTATCAGAAATCCGGATACTACCTGAAGAAATGTAGGCTTCTCATGCGTTATGTAGAGCGAACCAAGAAGGGTCACCAGGGGGAAAGTGTAGTGAAGTATCAGAGCTTCCGGTACAGAGAGATATTTAAGTGACATGAGGAATCCTCCTCCGGAAAAAACAACAGAGAGTATTCCCGAGAGTAAATAAAAACAGAGCATGTCCCTGTCAGGTCTGAAAACCCCGGATCCTTTCGTAAAATAAATATAAGGACCTACCGCTACGACAACAAAAAGGGCACGAAAAGCCATAACCGACATAAGGCTTATTCCCGCACTTGAAAGGACTTTCGCGATTGGACTCATTATGCCCCAGCAGACAGCGGCAATAAGTGTCATTAAAACTCCGTGCCAATATTTATTCATTTTTTAGACCTGCCTCGCTGATCACAATAAAGCTGCCGGTCCCGTCTCAATGTCCGGGCCCGGCACTTAGTTTTTTTAAAACAGCTATTGCTCCATCTCTATCACTGTACCGATGTTGTGTGCTTCAGCCCGTTCCAGCGCAACTTTGGCAGTTATAAGATCCTGCAAAGCCATACCTGTGGCGTCAAACATGGTTATATCATCAGCCGAAGTCCTTCCGGGCTTAGTTCCGTTTAACACCTCTCCGATCTCGGTGATGCAGTCGGGCATTATCAGTCCCATTGATACAGCGTGTTGACACTCTCCCTTATGTGAAACCTGGGATCTTGAGTCTCCGAAAACTTTTACTGTTGCTGTAATTTCCGGATCTATTTCCTGTTTGCCCGGCATGTCAGCTCCTATAGTGTTTATATGACAGCCCTTCTTGAGCCAGCCGCTTTTTATGAATGCCTTTTTTGAAGGCGTGCATGTGACAACTATGTCCGCATCTCTTACATAATCTTCAAGTGATGAAAACGGCCTTGCAGTTATTTGAATTGCTGGGTAATCTGGAGATATCTCATCCGCCATTTTATCTGCGTACACATCCTGCACATCGAAGACATCTATCTTTCTCAGGCAGGGCATCACCTTTGAGAGGCCCATTATCTGGGCCCTTCCCTGTGCACCTGAACCAACCACAACAGCGTTCTCAGATCCGTGCCTCGCAAGAGTTTCCGCTCCTATTGCTCCTGCTGCTCCGGTCCTTAAAAATGTGACAGGCGTTCCCTCAAGTATACCCAGCGGCTGCTGATGCTCGATATCCATGACCACGATAAGGCCAGCAAGGGCAGGAACTCCCATGGTCGATGGATTGTCCCTGTTCCAGCCCAGGATCTTAAGTCCATATATACCGGCGCCATCCATGTATGCCGATTTGATATCCATATCTGTCCTGCCTGGGTCAAACTCGTGTGTAATTATCGGGAAAAGCCCTGCCCTGCCCGAGGAAAAAAGCTTATATGCCTCTTTAACTCCCGGAATTACGTCATCCATCGTGACCAATGCGCGGAACTGCTTTGAATCCAGAATTCTCAGCCTGTACATAGGTCTCTCCTATCTTCCGCACCCTAGTGCAGAAAGGAATTTTTCTTCTCCGATGTTGCCTCCTGAAACAACTATCCCGACCTTCCGGCCTTTCAGGTCAATGCTTCCGGCAAGAGCCGCAGCGGCAGCAATTGCTCCTGCTCCCTCAACCAGCTGATGGTGCTTTTCAAACATAAAGCGGATGCCTTTTGCAATATCCTCTTCGGATACTGCAATAAGCCCCTCCAGTTCATTAAGAACAAAATCAAGATGGTTCTGGCATGCTCCTCCTCCAAGTGCATCTGCAAGGCTTACTTCTTCGTCGACAAGTTCGACCAAGCCTTTTTTGACAGCTTCAGGCCAGGCAGGGTTGGCTTTTGCATGAACTCCCCAGACCTTTATACCAGGTCTGAGTGCCTTTGCAGCTGTGGCCACCCCGCGGATCAACCCCGCACCGCTTATCTGGCAGAGTATTACGTCAAGTTCGGGTTCATCCTGAAGCATCTCAAGCCCGACCGTCCCCTGGCCGGCTGATACGTAAGGATCGTCAAAAGCTGAGATGAAGACAAGGTTTTCTCTTTCAGCCATCTTCATGCTCTCGACCTCTGCCTCGTCATAATATGTTCCTATGACCCGAAGCTCGACAAAATCGCCGCCCTTTTCAAGAATGGATCCTCGTTTTACCTGAGGACATTGGCCCGGTACACATATAACTGCCTTTACCTTAAGATCCCTGGCAGCCATTGCTATGCCCTGTGCATGGTTTCCGCTTGAACAAGTGATTACTCCCTTTTGCTTCTCTTCTTCGGTCATTGCAAACATCCTGTTGAAGGCTCCCCTTGGCTTGAAAGAACCTGCGATCTGTTGGTTCTCAAGTTTCAGCCAGACCTCTCCCCCGGTTATTTTACTCAGTGCCGGAGAGAACTCGAGAGGTGTATGCCTCGTTCTTTTTTTAAGAAACCTTGCTGCAAGAAGGATGTCTGTTATTGTTACTTCGTATGGCATTATTCAACACTATCCTTCATAAATTTTGGCAACATAAGGTGATGTCGATGAAGAAAGCATCCCGGGATAGTCAGGCCTGAAACGAAGTATCTCCCCGACTTTGTGCGCAACAGGACAATCTTCTATGTCTACCAGGAGATGGTCACTTGAAGCTGTTATTATTTTGACCCCTTCATCCAACGGTGTCAGTCCGCCTATATTCACATCCTGCCTGCCTATCGCAAGTATCCCGCGAAGCCTTTCTCCCCTGTCCTCAAAATAGGGAACGTTGCCAAAAGCATCCCTTCCGACCTCTCCTATGGGTTTTGTCGGCTTCCTGCGCACCTCGACCAGCTCGGCTTCCAGTTCCATTGTGTCCTGGCGCAGCCAGGGTATTATAACTCCGGAAGACTTATCAGAACCGAGCAGATATCCTTCGCCTATCCTGAGGTTGTTTATCCTCGCAGGGAAGATACCGTCATCTAACGCGATAAGTGAACGTGTAGTCGCGCCTCCTGAATAAATATCTAGTTTTCTGCCAATTACGGATTCGATTTTTTCACCGAAGGACAAAAATCTTTGCATACTTTCTTTTGAGGGGAGGACACCGCTTGCACAGCCATAATTGACACCGATGCCGCATATTTTAAGGGCAGGACTCAGTTTTTTTAGCCCTTCCGCAACAGTTTCAGCCTCATCCGACCAGAAGCCTTCCCTCAGGTCACCCATGTCTGTCATCAGCATTGCAGAATGTTCTTTCTTTTTTGATTCACATACTTTTGACATCAGTTCCAGCGTTCCCATATCTGAAACCAGAGAATAATCAGCAAGGCCGATCACATCTTCGATCTCGGAACGCATTGGGATCCTTATCAGAGCGAAAGGAGCTTTTATGCCATCCTCTTTCATCCTTCTGATATTCTTTATCCTGCTGTCTGCCAATGCAGATATCCTGGTGCCGGAAAGCCGTCTGGCCAGCTCGAGGGGAGCTGATAATCCTTTTGTAACTGCCCAGACAGATATCCCATGCTCGGAGCACTTTGAAACGATCTTGTTTATATTGCTTTCCATGACATCCAGATGAACTCTAAGTACCGGGTATGACATTTTTATCACTCCTTTTCGATATTATCCAAATACCGATATTATATCAAGCCTGATGAATCTCTTATAGTGATGAGGTCTTCTATTACTCCATATGCAGTGTCAAGAAGGTCCGGACATTCCTGAACGATAGTGTTGGGGTGCATAAGGTCAGATTCGATCCGGACTGCTGAACCATAATGAGAAATGAGGCAGAAGACATCGTCTCTGCTTACCTCCTCGACTTTAACGCTTGCATGGACAGCATCTCCCTCTTTCCAGCCCCTGCAGATCAGTTTGAGCCTCATGTTCCTCTTGACAGCATCCTTTGCCATCTCAGTGGTCACTGTCCTTATGCCCTCTCTGTCAACATCGAAAGGGGTCATATCAGCACCCATCAGAACATTTGCCAGGGCAGCTGCCTTGGCTGAGGGATCCCATCCATCTACGTCCATTGACGGATCAGCCTCAGCTATTCCTGCTTCCTGCGCCATTTTTATACCCTCTTCCAGAGAGCCGCCCTTTTCCATGTGAGAAAGTATAAAGTTGGTAGTCCCATTCAATATCCCCGAAAATCCTTTTACAGAAGCACCCTTCATACAGCGGCTGCAGAAGTTGAATAGAGGAGCCCCGTCCATCACTGCGGATTCAAAAAGGTATAGTGCCCCGTTTTTTTCGGCAAGCTCTTTGAGTTCCCTGTAGTGGAAACTGACAGGACCCTTATTCGCAGATGCCACAGATTTTCCCCTCATAAGTGCAGCACTTATATGTGAAGCCGCAGGTTCGCCCCTTCCTTCTATCGAAAGCGCGGAGAGTTCAACAAGCACATCGTAATCAAGCGTTTTCGCTGCTTCAAGTGGAGTCAATGATGAAAGCTCCTTCTCGTCTGCAGTAAGTCTGTTGTTGAGTCTGAGTTCATTTAAAACCTCTTTAAGTTCAATTCCTTCTTTTTTCTCCAACCCACCGTGGCGGCCTGTAAAGATCCCGACAACAACAGGCTTGAAATCAAGAGCCGAATAAAGATCACGTTCAATGAATATCCTTCCCATCTCTTTGGCAACATTTCCAAAACCTATAAAAAGTATTTTCATTTGCAGTCCTCATCCCTTTAAAAGTGTTATGCCTTCGATTATAGTTACTGTAGTATTGATGTCAATTTATAATAGGATAAGCATCGTATGATATTAAGACCTTGTTAATTTGACATAGAAAGAAACTGCAGCTTTGCAAAACAGAATGGGATTATGGAACCTGTGAAGAGAAAAAGCTCTAACATAAAAATGAACATGCAAATATACCGAAAAGGATAATTCGACCTGAAATTAATACACTTAATATGAGGGGGACTTACATTGAACAAACTTCCAATCGACCCAAGCATTACTGATGTTGCCAAGGCTTACCGTTTTCTGAAAAACCGGGTGAGGCACACTCCAACTGAATACTCCTTCCCACTGAGCGAAATATGCGGTGCTCCGGTCTACCTGAAGTGGGAAAACCAACAGCTTTGCGGCTCCTTTAAATTAAGGGGGGCACTTTATAAAATGAATTCACTTTCACCGGAAGAAAGGGCTCGTGGAGTCGTGACCTGCTCAAGCGGAAACCATGGTCAGGGCGTTGCGCTTGCAGCCAAGGAACTTGGGATCAAGACACTGATCTTTGTACCCAACGTATGTCCTGAAACTAAGAAAACTGCCATAAAGAGAAGGGGCGGAGAATTCATAGAGCTTGTAGTAACAAGCGGAGATTATGACTTTGCTGAACATTCTGCCCATGTACATGCTGAAAAAAACGGAATGACCTATGTCTCTTCTTTTGAGGATGCAACTGTGATCTCCGGGCAGGGGACCGCGGGTTTTGAAATGTTTACCGATGAACCGGACATAGAGCTTCTTATCATTCCCGCAGGCGGCGGAGGCCTTATGAATGGCATAGCAATAGCGGCAAAAGCCCTTAACCCTGATGTTGAAATATGGGGAGTGCAGTCTGTCGCCTCTAATCCATGGGTAGTCTCATGGGCTGACGGCATCGTCAGGGAAGTCACATATCTTGAGACTCTTGCAGACGGACTTGCAGGTTATATACCCCAGAGCCTGCTTTCGCTTGCAAAGAAACGGGTGACAGGAATACTTGAGATCACCGAGGAAGATATCGCCAAAGCTATCGCCTTTCTTCACAGGGAACACCATCAGATAGTAGAGGGAGCAGGTGCTGTAGGAGTTGCGGCTCTTCTGGCAGGCAAGATCGACCCGAAAGGAAGGAAGACCGGAATAGTCATCTCCGGAGGCAACATAGACGAAGAAAAGCTTAAGGCTATCCTTTCTAAATACTGAGCTTAACAGAATACGAGTCCCGGGTATGCCCCGGGACTCGTATTTTTTACAGTTATGCCGTTAAACAACAACTGTCATATCAGTTCGTTGCCGGGCTATTCCGACTTGTCAAGAGGCAGTTCCGGATTTCCTGCCCAGGCCTGGAATCCTTCGTCGTAACACTGAGATTTGTGGAATCCGGCGTAGCGAAGCGCCATTGTTACAAATGCTGCCCTTACTCCCGCTGTATCGTATACGACTATCTCGTTGTCCGGTGTTATGCAGTGTTTCTTAAGAAGCTCGACTATCTCTTCAACTTCTTTGAAATGATACTGATCCTGGACAAAGTTCTGCATTTCTATGTGTATAGCTCCGGGTAGATGACCGCCCCTCTTCTCCTGGAAGGGCCTGATCTTGCCCTGATATTCCGCAAGTGTACGAACGTCAAGCAAGACAAGTCCGTTTTTGCCCAGGTTGTTGTTTATCCATTCAGTATCAACGAGGTAATGCTCTTTGTATTTAGGTATTGAGAAGGCGACTGCCTTGTTTTTGTGGACGGTCCTTGATACAGCGCCGCCCTCCTTCTTCCAGGCAGTAAAGCCTCCCTCAAGTATTTTCGCATTCTTTACACCGCTCATCCTGAGTATCCAGAGAGCCCATCCGCTCTGGCCCCATCCGCCTGCGTCATCATATACGACGACCGTTTTCTTTCCGTTTATGCCGAGAGCACCTATCCTCTTGGCCATTGTTGAGGGCTGCCAGATGGTACCCCATTTTTTAGTGCCCGTCTGAGCATTCATATTAGCGAAGTATGTCCAGGTCGCATTTACAGCTCCGGATATGTGTCCGCCCGAATAGAGACTTTCCGGCCTGGCATCCACGAGAACTACCTGCCCCTTGTTTTTCTTCAGCCACTCAGCGGAAACCAGCAACGATTCCTTAGTTTCTGGTTCTCCTACCTCCATAGGAGAGGGTTTTAATGGCCTGGACTGCGGAACCGTAACAGCGGCCGGAGTCTTTTCTACAGTTGCTGTCGCTGCTGTTTTGGTCTCCGGTGATTTAACCTCCGTTGCGGGGGTGGTATTCGGCTGCTGTACTGTCTGGGCCGATGTCTGTGTTGTTTTGTCTGCCGATGAGGGTGTCTGGGCTGAAAGGGACGGAGTCATAAGGGTCAGGACCATAAATGCGATAAATACTGCGCTGGATATTTTTTTCATAATATCATTCCTTTCATACTTGATACTCTTCTTACCGGGCATTTCAACTGATTTCTAAGTCAGTATCATAACAAAATATTTTATTTTTTAATCTGCTAAATTACTGTTTTGAAGATCAGTGCCAGTTCTCATAGATCCATTGTGCAGATCTTTTAGCCTCGTTGAATTCTTGCCACATTTTCCTTTCTTCCTCGTCCTGCGGTTCAATTACGGTCTCATGCCTTCTCTTTATCCATTCCCTGAACTCAAGCAGGGCATCGTGTCTTGCAAAGTGCTCAAAGACAAGATCGAACTTTGGGATTCCCCACAGCATGTTGGGAGAAAGTGCACCTGCGCCGACCAGCCATGCCGTAGCGTCCTGAAATATTTTTTTGATCCCTTTTTTATGACCTACCCGAAGAAGGACCGCCCTGTGACCTCCTGTAACTGTCTCGGATACCATGTTTACCGAATCTTCGGTGCAAAATATCTCATTCGAGAAACCCAGCATTGCAGGGATAGGGTTGAAATCGCTTTCAGAAGCAATCAGAAGGTATCTCACAGCAGAAGAATGGGAAGCAATATATTTAAGTGTCTCAACAGATCCTGGAGGAGTCCTTCTGGAAGTGGTTATATA
>JAAYHA010000093.1 GCA_012727545.1 Synergistaceae bacterium
GAATACAACAGATAAGTCCGTCAATTTTTTCGGAGGCGCTCAAGGGCGTCTCCGATTTTTTTATCTCTCGGCCCCGAAGGATAAAGGCTTTATTTCTTCATACTGAACCGGAGCAAAACAAAGCGACGTTCGTTTTTTTCAAATAGAGACTTGACGAAAGAGGATATGCTACGTATAATTTCTAAGTCTCGAGTGCCGGGGTGGTGGAAATGGTAGACACGCACGTTTGAGGGGCGTGTGGGGCAACCCGTACGAGTTCGATTCTCGTCTCCGGCACCATTAAAGTTTACATCAGACCCTCACTGATACAAGCGTCCCAGTATATCCGGGGACGCTTTTTGTTTGTCCGCCCGAGGCTGAATAATTACCCTCGATCAAGATCTGGATCAAGTTCCTATTGCAACTCTTCCTTGTATATATCCCCATATTTGATTTTTTAAAATACAATATAGACAAACGTGTAAAGATCGGTCGTCCAAACAGAGCATGAAAAGGAGGTAATCTTTAATGAATAGAAACTCTTTTATCACTTACATCTTCTGCATAATGACATTTGTTTTTGTTTTTGCCTTTCCCTCAGATGGAGCAGAAAGGGCCGCCCCTTTCCGAATAGCGGCGGGAGACGGCTCTACCCTGACAATGGAGGACCTTTCAGGAAAGATAGTTCTCTGCTTTTATGAGACGAGGGATACAAAGGATAAAAACAGCGCCCTTAAGGATGAACTGAGAAAATTCAGAGATCAGCTTTTCGAAAAGGAAAAGGACATCCTCTATGTCCTTCCCGTGGTGGACTGCTCAGGCGCATCACGTCTCTTCATAGGCAAATGGAAGGACTCGCTTATAAGAGAGTCTGAAAAGGCCGGCTATACAGTCTATGGCGACTGGGACGGAAAAATGCGTGATGACAATAAATTCCTTCGGAACGAGTCCAACTTTGCCCTCATCAACAAGGATGGCTCAATAACATATCTTACCCACGGCCTTATTGAAGAGAGGGAGATATCTCTTATATTAAGGAAGGTAAGATCCCTTATGGGAAAAGAGGTGCTGTTCTGAGAGAAACATATATAGTAATTCAGAGTAAAAAGTGTATAATATTGCGCAACTGATTGCAGGCTCTGCTGAACACCATTTTCATACATTCGCATAGATTTGCATGGATAACTTTATTTCTTTTTCACTGTTATTGTTTATAATGGTATGATCAATTTGTGCTAAAAATGATTTAATATCCGTCAGCCTCTTTCAACATAGGTCTCTTTGTTCTATACTTTCAGCAATATCTAATATAAGCAGAAACGGAAGGAGAGGTTCTCATGGCATCAGAATCAAACAGTCTCTGGAAAGCCTACCGGTTCCCTATCATACTTCTCACAGGAATTGTTATCGGCTGTATAGTCGGAGCAGTAATGGGGAAAGACGCACTGGTCTTTAAGCCTCTTGGAGATGTCTTTATCAATGCAATGTTTATGGTAGTCGTACCGTTAGTCTTCTCAACGATCTGCAGCGCTGTCGCTAATATGTCTTCAATGGAGAGACTCGGTAAAGTCATGAGATCACTGGTATTGGTCTTTCTGGTAACGGGAGCGGTTGCTGCGGTACTTATGCTTGTGACCGTAACACTCTTTCCGCCCGCAGCAGGAGCGAACATACAGCTTCAGGCACCCGGTGATTTCCAGGCACTGAGCACAGCGGACCAGATAGTAAAGGCATTCACGGTAGAAGATTTCTCCATGCTCCTTTCTAGACGCGCAATGCTTCCGCTGATAATATTCACGATATTCTTCGGCTTCTGCCTCCAGACACTTGGAGAGAGGGGACGCGCTGTCGGACGCGGGATCGCAGTATTTGCCGATGCAATGCTCCAGATGGTCAAATACCTTATGTACTATGCACCGATAGGACTTGGCGCCTACTTTGCAACTCTTGTTGGAGACTACGGACCAAACCTTCTCGGAGCATACCTGCGTTCCATGATCGTATACCACATTGCTACTTTCGGCTATTTCTTTGTCGCCTTTACTATCTATTCCTGGATGGCTACACAGGGTAAAGGCACCGGAGTCTTCTGGAAAAATATCATAACCCCTGCTATAACGGCGCTTGGAACGCAGAGCAGCACTGCAACTCTGCCCGTTAACCTTGCAGCAGCCCGCAACATAGGCATTCCAAAGGACATTGCAGAGATCGTGCTTCCCATAGGTGCAACTGCGCATATGGAAGGTTCCTGTCTCAGCGGCATACTTAAGATCGCATTCCTCTTCGGCATATTCAACATCCCCTTCACCGGAGTGGGAACGATGACAACAGCTGTTGTCGTAGCTGTACTTTCAGGCGTTGTCCTCTCGGGCATCCCCGGAGGCGGTCTGGTCGGAGAAATGCTGATCGTAAGCCTCTACGGCTTCCCGCCTGAAGCATTCCCCATCATCGCAACGATAGGCTTCCTTGTGGACCCCGCAGCAACAATGGTCAACGCAACGGGAGACACCTGCTCGGCAATGATCGTATCAAGGCTGGTAGAAGGTAAAGACTGGTTTGAAAAGGCAGAGATCGCAAAGGAAATACAATAACTGGTCTCCGTTAACATCTGAAATCGATGCCGGCACACATTTTAAAGGTGTGCCGGCATTTTTTACATGCTGCAGAAGCTCAAATGGTATACAATAGCCTTTCACAGTTCAAATATCACACAACAGTGGAAACGGAGAGTTTTTGTTATGAAAAGCATTGAAACAGTATCGCTTATCGGACTTGGAGCACTCGGAAGCGCAAACCTTGCAAAGATATCAGAGTCTGTCCCCCTGGAAAACATCCGGGTGGTGGCTTCGGGTGAGAGGGCGGAAAGATATCGCAAAAATGGCGTATCTGTAAACGGCAAGACGTACATGTTCCCGATCTATGGGCCTGAAGACAAAGTGCCGCCTGCAGACCTCCTTATCTTCGCTGTCAAGAACCACCACCTCCCCAAGGCGATAAAAGAGGCCGCGAACCATGTCGGAGAAAAGACGATAATAATCTCATTCCTAAATGGAATATCAAGCGAGGAAGAGATCGGCAAGACATTTGGAATGGACAAGGTCCTCTATGCTTACGTCATGAGAACGGATGCGACCCGGATCGGGGACTCAACAAATTACGTCAATCTTGGCTTTGTGCCATTTGGCGAAGCACAAAATATCCCGGGAAAGTATACAGAAAGAGTATTGGCCGTCGAAGAATTTTTCAAAAAGACAGGCATCAAATATAACATTCCCGAAAACATGATACGCGAGCTGTGGCTGAAGTTCATGCTCAACGTCGGAGCCAACCAGGTCAC
>JAAYHA010000094.1 GCA_012727545.1 Synergistaceae bacterium
CAATTGATTTTATTAATAATCACGTATACACTAAAAACCGTTTTTATAACTATTTATAAAATATTAAGCTATCTCAGAATGAGGGGAATATATGGATAAAGGACTTGACTCGGACAGAGACAGAACATATATAGAGCCGATCAAATGGTGCCGCTATATAGTAACTACCGCTTACGTCACAGTTGCACTCATTATCCTGGCACATGTGATCTGGTATTTTGCGGCACAAACTATTCTTGCCCATTCATCAGATGTCTATTTGTGGGATTATATTATACTGCCCGCCATAGGCCTGTTCTCTTTGACTTTTTTGGCAGACCTCTTTGTCCGTTCACCCCGCTTTTCGCTCGTTTCCAAGGAATATATCTCTCTTACTCTGTTTATCATCTTTTCCTTCTATCTTTCGCTGACACATAATATAGCCAGAGTTTTGCTGGCCTCCTTCATTCTGCCGATCTTCGCTTCCACCGTTTTTTTAAATGTGAAAATAACCCGTTGGACATTCTGGATAAGCAGCCTTGCGGTGTTGCTGGTCGGCGTAAAAATATATTTTTCAGGGAAACTGGACAGCAATATCATAATGCAGATATTTGTTGTCTGCTTCATGTTCCTCTGTTCGTATCTGCTGGCAAAGGTTTTGATCCTATACGGACGCGATAATCTTAAGACCTTGATGCATTTCGATGACAAACAGCAAAACATGCAGGAGCAGCTGAAGCTGGATCCCTTCACGGGGTTAAATAACAAAAAGACCTTTAATGATCATCTGCTCAGGCTTATGGAAGAATGCCGGAACACCCAAAAATTCATTTCACTGGCGATTATCGATATCGACCATTTTAAAAGTGTGAATGATCTCTACGGCCATGGGATGGGAGATAGGGTAATTCTTTATTTATCGGAAATGCTAAAAAAGATCCAGAATGAAAACACCCAAGCATTCCGGATAGGCGGGGACGAATTTTCTATATTATTCAAAGGCTGCAGGACTGAAGAGACCTATAGGACCTGCGAATATCTGCGTACTCAAATGTCATCCTTCCCGCTCAGGACCGCAGACGATAAACTAGTCACTCTCAGCTGCGGGATCGTATGTGTAGATCCGGAGAATGCAGACCTGGAAATGTTAAAAAATGCCGCTGACTCCGCCTTGTATGCAGCAAAGGCCAACGGCCGGGATCAGGTCGTGATCTATAATGATTTGGTCCCGCCCATCAGTCCACGGCCTGAACAAGATGGCCGGGGAATCGGTTGGGAATCAATTGGAAATCGATAGCGAATCAATAGGTTAAAATATGGCTAAGCAATGGCTAAGCGTAGCTAAGCGATCGTGAGCACAGTGGTCAAACGGTAGTCGAACGATCGTAGGGGCAAGGCCAGGTTCGGGGAATTTGCCTGAATTTGTCAGGCGGAATTAATTCCTAAAAATTTTTGGGCCAATTCCCCGCAACGCAAGCATCGCAAAGCTTTACAAATTCTCCGCAGCGTTTCTCAGCTGCAAATTCTCCGCGGTTTGAAAAGCTGTAAATTCCCCGGTGGGATCTTCGCCCGCCTGTTCTTATCGTTAGGTAATTATCGGCTTTAATAATATCAAATATTATATTAGCCGAATATTCTCCGTAGGTCGTTTCCGTGCAAATCTTTCACCGTCTTCCCCGAGTGCCTGTATCGGGGAACCAGCGGCTTTGAATCTAGTCTATTACTAGATTTGTGAAACATAGACAACTTTGTTCTATCCGATGTTAATTTAATCAAAAAGGTAATGTCTACGAAACCATATCTGCAAGTCTTCTTCGTACCGGATATCCGGATTTTGCGGCACCTTAAAAACATATCTGGCATAAAAATGCCTCAGCAGATTTGGGACAAAATATTCATGATGCTGTTATCCGCATCTCTGAGATCGATGAAAGAAACATCGACTTTTACGTTGTCGTTTGAGACATACGCGATGTCGGTTTTGCTCAGTTCTTCGGAATTTGGATATAACAGAACGACCCTTTCTGCATCATATTTTTTGCCATAGGCGTACATCTGATACATGTCAGACTGTGAAATGCCGCAATTCGAGGCTTTCTCTGAGAGCAGCTTCCACTTGGTGTCGAGTACGACTTTATGCCCTTCAAATTCCAGTACGATATCGGGGCGTAGGGCAAAGGCACGATTCGGGCTGTCAAATAGGCTGTACGTAGTGTCCTGTGTCCTGACATTGACCTTTCGTGAAACAAGCTTGCGGAACTTGGCAGCAACAAAACTTTCAAAAACCTTTTCCATGGGAAAAAGAAGCGCCAGTGCAACATGGCTTCCTGCAAAGGCTGTAAAACTGTTGCCTTTCAAGAAGACACGACACCAGGACAGGGCCCGTTCGTAATGGTCCATGCTCCGATCAGGAAAACATTTTGAAAAATCACCGTCACAACTGAAGGAATATTCGACTCCATCAAAGAAAGTCAAAAGGCGTGTGGCAAATAGCCGGTTCTGCATATCATTAGAAGCCTTCAGCAAAAAACGTAGCGTAGTCTTGATAAGCCGGTTCTCGGGCCTGTTGATATTGAAATCGTCATAACTTACATAAAAGCGTTCTTTGGTCACCAAATTGTGCTTTATGTCCTGTGATGTCAAAAGCTTGCCTTTACAGAACTTCTCATTGTTTTCGATCGTCAAATATGCGGATTTCAGCCCCTGTTTAGTGAGAACTGTGACCTCGTCCAGAAACATCTTAATGAAGATCTCAAAGAGGTCCAGTCTGTCAGTCCAAAGATCAGAAACGTTGAAATTTTTAAAATTTACGTCGTTTAGGGTTTTTAACATCTCAAGAAAAATTTGCTTCGTTTCTTTTTGAGATATGCCATTACCGCTGATCTTTGGAAGTATCTCTATCACAGTCCCATCAGTCATCGTAATTAGCCCAACATAATTTCGAGCGGTAATTACCTTGCCCACACTGCGCCGAGCGGAAAGAGAGAGCAGTTCAACGGCTCCTGTTTCTCCGTCATCTGTGTTAGCAAGGATAA
>JAAYHA010000095.1 GCA_012727545.1 Synergistaceae bacterium
CCTGCTTCTGGCCCTCTCAGTTCCGGAACCTTTACTGAAGGTGACGGTGATGCTTTCTTCAATGCCCTCAGCTGTCAACTGCTTCATAATGGCCAAAGAGATGAAGATGGACTCGGATTATGCAGCAGACCTTGTAGCCTCAACTACAGTCCTGGGAATAATATCTATTCCTGTCTGGGCGAACATTCTTGGCATAATATAAAAAAGGGCCGCAGCGCGGCCCTTTTTTAGTTTTAATATTATTTTTTAGTCAGCATTCCCAGTATGCCGCGGATAAACTGTCGTCCGACCTCGCGTCCTACCGTATTCATGGCTGTGTCGGTCAAATGTTCGATCGGTGTCTTGTATTTGCTCTTGGTCGTTCCGAAGATAGTCTTTCTGACTGACTGTTCCTGTTTTATCCTTTCCTTCTCCGCACGTTCGAATTCACGCTGCTGCCTTATCCGTTCCTTTTCCTCCAGAGCCTGCTGCTCTCTTTCTTCTTTTGCCCGTTCTTTCTCTTCCTTTATCTGCCGTATCCGTTCTTCTTCCTCTTCCCTTTCTGCCTGTTCACGTTTTATCTTCATAGAAAGGTACTCGTATGCTGATTCCCTGTCGATAAGGACATCATACTTCGGTCCGATCTCACTCAAGGCGAGGACTTCTTTGCGCACACTGTCATCGACTATTCCCATCTGACTCTGCGGCGGAAGGATGAAAGCCCTTTCCACTATACCGGGGCTTCCGTCTTCGGCAAGGAAAGAGACGAGAGCCTCTCCGGTACCGAGCTGTGTTATTGCCTCTTCTGTTTCGAAGGCCGGGTTGGGTCTGAAAGTTTCTGCGGCAGCCCTGACTACCTTCTGTTCCGCCGGTGAGTAGGCGCGAAGCGCGTGTTGTACCCTGTTGCCAAGCTGTGAAAGAATAGTGTCGGGGATGTCCCTGGGGCTCTGGGTGATGAAATAGACTCCGACTCCCTTTGATCTTATAAGCCTTACGACCTGCTCTATCTTTTGCAGAAGGACCTTTGGCGCTTCGTCGAAAAGGAGGTGCGCTTCATCGAAGAAGAATACCATTCGTGGTTTTTTAAGGTCTCCCATCTCAGGAAGAGTTTCGAAAAGCTCTGAAAGCATCCAGAGAAGGAAGGTCGAGTAAAGTGCCGGAGAGTGGAACAACTCAACGCAGTGCAGTATGTTTATGTAGCCTCTTCCGTCATTTCCGGTCCTCATCCAGTCGGTTATCTCGAGCTCAGGTTCTCCGAAGAACTGCTCTCCGCCCTGATCCTCAAGCGAAAGTATTGACCGCTGTATTGCTCCCACGCTTGCAGCGGCGATGTTGCCGTATTCAAGAGTGAAGCTCTTTGCGTTGTTGGCGACATAACTGAGCATTGCCTTAAGGTCTTTGAGGTCGAGGAGGAGAAGTCCTCTGTCGTCTGCAACCCGGAAGACGATATTCAGGACGCCAGACTGAGTATCGTTAAGGTCTAGCAGACGTCCCAAAAGGAGAGGCCCCATCTCAGATACAGTGGTCCTGACCGGATGTCCGTTCTTCCCGAACACGTCCCAGAAACGTGTCGGGTAGTCTTTATAAGTGAAATTGGCTTCCGCAAGCCCAAATCTCTGTATGCGCTTCTGCATACCTTCGCTGTCTATTCCGGGCCGGCACATTCCTGCCAGGTCACCCTTTATGTCAGCAAGGAAGACCGGTACCCCAAGATCACTGAAGGACTCAGCCATTACCTTAAGGGTGATCGTTTTCCCTGTGCCGGTTGCGCCTGAAATGAGGCCGTGGCGGTTTGCCATTTTCGGAAGAAGATAAATGGGCTGTTCTGCCTTTGCTATCCATAGTTTTTCGTTGGCGTACATACTATTTCCTCCCCGGAATATATTCTTTTAAAAAACTTATTCTGTACCATTATTAAATCACAATAATTGATAATTTGTTGAAAATATATTTACCGGATAAGGATGTCAAAAACTTAAAAATTGAAATATCTCTTACATGAGTGAAAATTACGTTTTCCGAAATAATTTCTGATCGTTGCAAAAATAAAATATTGGGTAGGCAATGAGCCTATAGGCTGAGTTGGCTCTAAAAAAACGGCAGATCCGAAGCCTGGCTGCCCGTGATCTGCCGTTTTTTCAGTTTTCTCTTAATAATAAATGTTGTCTTTATTTATGCCATCGTTATGACTGTTCCCTCTTTGCCGTCAAGAGCTTCTACTGC
>JAAYHA010000096.1 GCA_012727545.1 Synergistaceae bacterium
CGCATGCTTTTAGACACCATACGTGCCACGTTTCTGTGGTCGTAGGTGAGAAATAAGGAGGGGTGACGGTGGGTCAGAAAGTTCACCCGGTAGGTTACAGGATTGGTGTCATCTACGATTGGGAATCCCGCTGGTACGCAGACGGAAAAAAATATGCAAAATTCCTGCACAATGATCTTGAACTAAGGGAATGGATCAGGAAACGCTGGAATAAAGCAGGCGTAAGCCGTGTGGAAATTGAGCGTATTGGAAACGTTATGCGTTTTACAGTTTGGACCGCCCGGCCTGGTGTAGTTATTGGCAAGCAGGGTGCAGAAATACAGGCAGTTCGTGAGGAACTCCAGGCTAAAACCGGAAGCCGGGTAATGATCAATATTCAGGAAATCAAAAACCCTGATGCAGAAGCACAGGTAGTTGCAGAGGGAGTTGCAGCTTCTCTTGAGCGCAGGATAAGCTTCCGCCGCGCTATGAAGCAGTCTATCTTCCGTGCAATGAAATCAGGAGCAAAAGGTATCAAGATCCAGTGCGCAGGCCGCCTTGGCGGAGCTGAGATCGCACGTACGGAATGGTACCTTGAAGGACAGCTTCCTCTTTCAACACTTAGAGCAGACATTAATTACGGTCTTGCCGAAGCCCATACGATCTACGGTGTCATTGGCATCAAGGTTTGGATCTATAAAGGCGAAGTCATGGAACGCAAACCTGTAATGGAAGCAGTTCCTGCTCATCAGGAGAGGGGGTAACATCTGATGCTTTCTCCGAAAAGAGTAAAGTACCGCAAACCCCACCTGACGGCTCTTCGCGGCTATGCTAAGGGAGCCACGAAGGTTGATTTCGGTGAATATGGACTTCAGGCGTGTGAAAATGGCTGGATCACTGCCCGTCAGATCGAAGCTGTACGTGTTGCTATCAGCCGCAAAATGAAAAAAGGCGGACAGATCTGGATCCGGATATTCCCAGACCGCCCCGTAACAGAGAAACCTCTTGAAACACGTATGGGTAAGGGTAAAGGAAACGTCGAATACTGGACCGCGGCAGTAAAACGCGGCCGTGTGATGTTTGAAATAGCAGGTGTGCCCCGTGAGACGGCCGTTGAGGCTTTTCGCACGGCATCCTTCAAGCTGCCCATCAAGGTAAAATTGTTAACCCGAGAGGGAGCAGGTGAATAGTATGGATCCCAAGGAACTTAGAGATCTCAGCATATCTGAGCTTAACGACAAACACAAACAGTTTAAGGAAGAGCTGTTCAACCTTCGCTTTCAGAATGCGATAGGACAGTTGAATAACTCGGGCCGTATTAGAGAGGTCAAAAAAACAATTGCCCGCGTACTTACGGTGATAACCGAAAAGGAAAAGGGTATCGATCGTTCAGGAGCAAGGAGGTAGCCGGAGATGGAAGCAAAAAAAGTAAATCGCAAAGTCCGCACCGGCGTGGTGGTTAGCGACAAAATGGATAAGACCATAGTTGTTCGCGTTGACCGTATGGCCAAACATTCACTTTATGGTAAGCCGGTACTCCGGTCCAAAAAGTTTATGGCCCATGACGAGGCTAACGATTGCCGTATAGGTGATAAGGTCATGATCGCAGAGACCCGTCCCCTCAGTGCAAACAAACGCTGGGAAGTTGCGCAGATAATCGAAAGAGCCCCAGTTATGGGTGTAAAACAGGAAGACGAGGAGGCATTGTAGGTTATGATCCAGCTTCGTACAGTGCTAAATGTAGCCGATAATTCAGGCGCAAAAAAGATCCTCTGCATCCAGGTCAAAGGCGGAAGCTTCCACAAGGTAGGTACAGTGGGTGATGTAATAGTAGCTTCAGTTCGTGAAGCTGCTCCCAATGCCAATATTAAAAAAGGTGACGTAGTAAAGGCAGTTATAGTCAGGACGAAAAAAGAGATCCGCCGCAAGGATGGATCCTATGTTCGCTTCGATGACAATGCCGCTGTCGTCATAGACAACAACGGTGATCCTAAGGGAACCCGTATTTTCGGTCCTGTAGCCCGGGAACTAAGAGAGAAGAAATATATGCGAATCGTCTCTCTTGCTCCCGAGGTAGTGTAGGGGGTAACAGCACATGTCCAAAATGAGAATCAAAAAAGGAGACCGTGTTCGTGTTATTTCAGGTAAAGATGCCGGCAAAGAAGGAAAAGTTCTTCGCAGGGATCTCCAGAAAGACACAATAGTCATTGAAAACGTCAATATGGTGACTAAGAGCGCACGTCCGACACAAAAAGATCCTCGCGGTGGATTTGTTAAGAAGGAGGCACCTCTGCATGCATGCAAAGTTATGCTTGTATGTCCTTCATGTGGCAAACCTTCCCGCGTAAGCCGTGCATTTCTTGACAGCGGCAAGAAGGTCCGCATTTGTAAACAGTGCGGCGAGATCGTTGACAAGGTTTAGGGAGGGACAACTATGACACCGCGTCTTTTGACAAAGTACAGCGAGGACGTCCTTCCGAAGTTGAAAGAACAATTCGGATATAAGAACGTCATGGAGATTCCCCGTCTGGTCAAGGTCGTTATCAATATAGGCGTTAACGAAGCTAAACTTGATAACAAGTATATGGATGCTTCGATCAACGAACTGACGATAATCTCCGGACAGAAACCCATGATGAAAAGGGCGAAAAAATCCATCGCGGGGTTCAAGGTCCGTGAAGGTATGCCTGTAGCGTGCTGCGTAACACTGAGAGGTCCCAGGATGTGGGAATTTGTTGACCGCCTCATAAGTATAGCGCTCCCGCGGATCAAGGACTTCCAGGGTATCTCAAAAAGAGGTTTTGACGGCAGGGGAAATTATAACCTTGGACTCAAAGAACAGCTTCTTTTCCCTGAGATAGACTACGATAAGGTAATTCGTCAGCGCGGAATGAATATAACATTCGTTACGACCGCGAAGGCGGATGAGGAAGCCCAGGCTCTGTTGGCCGAACTGGGCATGCCCTTCGCCCATTAGGAAGGAGTATACTTATGGCCCGTAAAAGCTTGGTAAACAAAGCTCAGCTTGAACCTAAGTTCAAAGTGAGAAAGTATAATCGCTGCCCCCTGTGCGGACGTCCCCGGGGCTATGTCAGAAAGTTCAACATGTGCCGCTGCTGTTTCCGCAAACTTGCGCGCGAGGGTAAGATCCCTGGCGTAGTCAAGTCGAGCTGGTAGGCAAGTGGGCGTGGAAGGGAGGATCCTTTAATGCATATTACCGATCCTGTCGCGGATATGCTCACACGCATAAGAAATGCGAACGTTGTCTATCATGAGATGGTGGACATGCCTCTTAGCAAGATGCGCCTTGAAATGGCGCGCATCCTCAAAGAGGAGGGCTATATCCGTAACTACAAGACGATCAATGACTCAAAACAGCCGATGCCTATACTCAGACTTACTATGAACTATGGACCGGCAAAGGAGCGAGTGATCCAGGGACTGCGCAGAATAAGCAAGCCAGGACGCCGCATTTATGTAGGCAAAGAAGAGCTGCCCAAAGTTATGGGTGGTCTCGGAATTGCAATGATTTCAACATCAGCGGGACTTATGACCGATGCAGAAGCGCGTAAGCGCGGACTGGGCGGCGAAGTCGTTTGCTATGTATGGTAATGGGGGTGGCATAGGTGTCTAGAATAGGACGTAAACCGATCCCGCTTCCCAAGGGAGTAGAGGTCAAGATCGAGGGCAGCCACATTTCAGTAAAGGGTTCCAAAGGGACTCTGGAAATGGAAGTTATGCCCCAGATCAACGTTGAGCAGGAAGATGGGCAGCTTATAGTCACACGCGAAAGCGAGATCAAGGCTGTACGTGCTGCTCATGGAATGACAAGGGCCATCCTTAACAACATGGTAACGGGAGTAAGCAGTGGTTTTGAAAAAAATCTTGAAATCGTCGGAGTAGGTTATCGTGCTCAGATGCAGGGAAAGAATCTTGTTTTAAGCCTTGGCTTCTCCCATCCTGTAGAGGTAGTTCCCCCTGCAGGTATAGAGTTTGCATGTGAAAGCCCTATCAAGATCGCAGTTCGCGGCATTGACAGACAGCTTGTAGGTCAGGTCGCTTCCAACATTCGTGAGTACCGTCCGCCCGAACCATACAAAGGCAAAGGCATCAGGTACTCAGGTGAATATGTAATACGCAAGGCCGGTAAGGCCGGCGCCAAGAAGTAAGGCGAGGTGAAGGACGTTGATCAGTAATCGCAGTCGCAATAAAATGCGGGAGCTCCGCCATCGTCGCCTCAGGAAACTTATCTCAGGCACTGTGGAGCGTCCACGTCTTGCAGTATTCGGAAGCCTCAAGCATATTTATGCTCAGGTTATCGATGATGCAAAAGGAAGAACACTTGTGTCAGCTTCAACAATGGAGCAGGCATTCAAGGATACGAAGGGCACAGGAAACCAGGAAGCTGCAAAAGCAGTCGGCAAGCTGATCGCTGAACGTGCTCTGGCCCAGGGAATCAGTGCTGTCGTTTTTGACCGTGGCGGACATGTCTATCATGGCAGAGTCAAGGCCCTGGCAGAAGCGGCACGCGAAGCCGGCCTGAAGTTCTAGGAGGAGGCAGAGAAACGTGGCGAAAGAGACACCTAACAATAAATCATATAGCAGCAGAGGCCTCGAGCTTTCAGAGCGTATAGTCTCGATCAACAGGGTAAGCAAGGTCGTCAAGGGCGGTAAAAGATTCCGCTTCAGCGTTCTTGTTGTTGTCGGAGACGGCGTCAGTCAGGTAGGCCTCGGTATAGGCAAAGCCAAAGAAATTTCTGAGGCAATGCGCAAGGGTATCGAGCATGCTAAGAAGAACATGATCGATCTTAAGAAGGTTGGGCATACCATTCCCCATCCCATAATCGGAAAGTTTGGAGCAGCAGAAGTCCTTCTTCGCCCTGCAGCACCGGGAACAGGCGTTATTGCCGGCGGAGCTGTGCGTGCGATTGTGGAACTCGGCGGAGTCAAAGACATTCTGACTAAGGTTATCGGAAGAACTTCAAACCCGATCAATGTTTCCTATGCGACAATGTCTGCAGTGAAAAACCTTAGGACTCCTGAAGAGATCCGCAGGCTGCGCGGCAAAGACCGCAAGGAAGCCTAGGAGGTTGATCTACAATGGCTAAAGTAACAATTACGTGGAAGAAAAGCACAATTGGCCGCCCTCCCCGTCAGGAGAGGATAATCAAGGCACTTGGCTTTCACAGGCTGAATGATACAGTCTGTCACGAGGATTCTCCGCAGATAATGGGAATGGTCAATTCGATCTCCCATCTGTTGGAATGGACTGTAGAGGAATAGGGAGGTACTGACATGAATCTTCATGAACTGTGTCCCGCAGAGGGTTCACGTAAAAAGAAGAAACGTCTTGGTCAGGGCCTGGGCAGCGGTAAAGGCAAAACCGCAGGCAAAGGGCATAAAGGACAGAAGGCAAGAGCAGGTGTATCGATAAAGGCCAACTTTGAAGGCGGCCAGATGCCTCTTGCACGCCGTATCCCAAAACGCGGATTCAGTAATTATCGCTTTGCCGTCAGATACGAAATAGTCAACGTTGCGGATCTTGAAGAACGTTTTGATGCCGGATCAGAAGTGACAGCAGAGAGCCTCTATGCTCTCCGTCTTATATCCGGTGCAGACAAACCCGTAAAGATCCTAGGCGTAGGCGAACTTTCAAAGAACCTTTCAGTGCAAGCTAACGCCTATAGCGCATCGGCTGCAAAAAAGATCGAAGCAGCCGGCGGAAAGGCCGAGGTGATTTAAGTGTTAGATTCCTTCCGGGATGCCTTCAGGCTGCCTGACCTTAAGCGGCGAATACTCTTCACTCTTGCCGCATTGTTCATCTACAGACTTGGAGCACACATGCCGACACCGGGTGTTGATGCGGCTGCTCTTGGAAAGCTTTTTGAGCAGGGCGGCGTTTTAGGTTTCCTGGACCTCTTTGCCGGAGGAGCACTAAGCAGATTCAGCATCTTTGCTTTGGGTGTTACTCCCTACATCAACGCAAGCATTGTCATGCAGTTGCTGGCAGTAGTTGTACCAAGCCTTGAAAAGATGCAGAAAGAGGGAGAAGAAGGGCGCAAGAAGGTAGTGCAGTACACACGTTACGGCACTATCGCCTTCGCACTTATTCAGGCAGTCGGAATGACGGGCTGGCTCAGGAATCTAGGTATATTTACAGGCAGCTGGATGGACATTGCGCTTGTCGCCGTTACGCTTACCACCGGTGCTGTTGCTGTTATGTGGCTTGGTGAAGTAATGTCGGACCACGGCATAGGCAACGGCATATCACTTCTCATCTTTGCAGGTATAGTTGTAAGGATCCCTGAAGCGATAATTAGAACTTTTACGCTGGTAAGGCTTGGGGAAATGAACATACTGGTAGTACTGATGGCAATTGCTGTAATGGTTGCGGTTGTAGCCGGATGTGTAATGCTTCAGGAAGGCCAGAGACGTCTGCCTGTGCAGTATGCAAAGCGTATGGTAGGCAACAAAATGTATGGAGGGCAGAGCAGCTTTATACCTCTGCGTGTAAATACAGCAGGAGTCATACCGATAATCTTTGCATCATCGGTGCTTCTATTCCCCTACACGATCGCCGGTCTTTTCCAGCATAGTTTTGCTCAGGTGGTGCAGAAGGCATTCAGCCCGAGCAGTCCCGTTTATATTATCCTGTACGTTGCGATGATAATCTTCTTCTCATATTTCTATACGGCGGTCGTTTTCAAGCCGGAAGACATATCGACGAACATGAAGAAAAACGGCGGGTTCATCCTTGGTATACGCCCTGGAAGACCTACTACAGATTACATCGAAAAGGTAATGGGACGCATTACTCTCGGAGGCGCAGTCGCCCTTGCTATAGTTGCTGTTGTTCCTACCCTGATGACAGGTCTTATGAACATAAACACGTTTTATTTTGGCGGAACGGCCGTAATAATCGTCGTTGGTGTTGCTCTTGATACTGTACACCAGATAGAGGGACAGCTTATAATGCGTCATTATGAAGGGATCCTGAAGCGCCGCGGAGGTAAGTCAGGCGGCCTTCTGAGATTGTAATTCGGAGGCATGTGATGCGTATCATTCTGATCGGAGCACCCGGCTCAGGAAAAGGAACTCAGGCTGAGAGCATCAGGCAAAAGTACCCTATTGCCCACATCTCGACTGGAGATATACTCAGGGCCAATGTTAAAGCGGATACCGAGCTTGGCAGAAATGCAAAGGGATATATGGAATCCGGAAAGCTTGTACCTGATTCGGTTATCGTTGCCATGGTTGAGTCAAGGCTGACAGAACCTGACTGCAAGGAAGGGTTCCTGCTGGATGGATTTCCCAGGACAAGACCTCAGGCAGAAGCACTTGATTCAATTTTGGAAAAACTCAGCATTTCACTTGATGCAGTCGTCCAGCTTGACGTGGATGATGAGATCGTAGTGCAGAGGCTTACCACAAGAAGAGTATGCAAATCTTGCGGTGAGATTTATAATACAGTCTTTAAACCGGCGAAGGTTGAAGGGGTCTGTGATAAGTGCGGCGGAGATGTAATTCAGCGGAATGACGACAAAGAAAGCGTTATTCGCAACCGCCTTACCGTCTTCCACGAACAGACCGCTCCTTTGATCGATTATTACCGCAGCAAAGATATTCTTGTTTCGGTCGATGCAGCCGGTGGAAAGGATGTTGTTTTGAAGCTTCTTGAAAAAATGAAGGGCGCAGGTAAATGATTACTTTCAAAAGTGATCGTGATCTTGCAAAAATGCGCCATGCCGGACGTATTGTCGCTGATATACTGAGACTTATGAAAGACATGGTCAAACCAGGTGTTGACACCTATACTCTGGACCAGGCAGCTGAGGCTTTAGTTTTAAAAGAGAATGCAAAACCTGCGTTCAAAGGCTACAAAGTCCCATGGGTATCCACACCTTTTCCCGGTACTATTTGTGCCTCTGTGAACGATGAAATAGTGCACGGGATCCCTTCCAGAGAAAGAGTGCTTCAGGAAGGCGATATTATCAGCATTGACACAGGAGCATCTTATAATGGTTTTTTTGGGGATGCTGCCTGTACCTTTGCAGTTGGCAAAATAAGTGACGATCGGCAGCGGCTGCTCGACATCACTCTTGAGTCACTGCACAGGGGAGTTAATGAAGTAAGAGTTGGTGCTACGCTTGGAGACATCGGACACGCTATAGAAAGCCTGGTGGTCCCTTCAGGTTATGGTCTAGTGAGGGATTACGCCGGGCACGGCATAGGACGAAGGCTCCACGAAGCTCCACAGGTGCCCAATTACGGAAAGCCCGGCAACGGGATAACTTTAAAGGCCGGAATGACCTTCTGTATTGAACCGATGGTCATGTCAGGAGCTGAAGAAGTAAAAAATCTGTCTGACAACTGGACTGTAGTGACAGCTGACGGCAGCGATGCCGCTCATTTTGAGTACAGTCTTCATGTTACCCCCGACGGCGTGGAGATACTGACGCCATGGGAGTGACCCCTGATTTACAGGAAGGGGTTCTGAAAACAGGTGATGTGGTCGTTGTGCGCCAAGGAAAGAACAAAGGAAAGTTTTTCGTAGTGGTGGGAATTGAAAGTGAGACACGGGTCTTCATATCTGATGGGAGCAACTATCCCGTCGGGAAGCCTAAAAAAAAGAACGTGAAGCACCTTCAAAGGACACTAATGAATCTCGAAGATGTGGCTGGGCGTGTTGCTGGTGGGAAACCCCTGGACAACGGCTGGTTGGTACAGAAGGTTTCCGCGATTCTGGATACAGCGACACATCTTGGAGACAGGGAGGTTGAGGCTACTGCATGGCCAAAGAAGAAGTAATTGAAGTAAAAGGCAAGGTAGTGGAGCCACTGCCCAACGCCATGTTCCAGGTAGAACTGGAGAATGGCCACAAGATACTGGCTCACGTTTCTGGAAAAATGCGTATGCATTTTATAAGGATTCTTCCGGGAGATCGTGTATTGCTGCAGCTTTCGCCCTATGACCTTACACGCGGGCGGATCACATACAGGTACAAGTAGAAATTTAATTTGGTTTTAGTTCCTGAAAAGGGATTTTCAGTATTTCTCAAGGAGGTCTGCATTAATGAAAGTAAGACCGTCAGTAAAGACAATTTGTGAGTATTGCAGGATAATCAAACGCCATGGCGTTGTACGCGTGATTTGCAGCAGGAATCCGCGTCATAAACAGCGTCAGGGAGCAAGGAGGTAGCAGGATGGCTCGTATAGCCGGCGTCGACCTGCCGCGTGAGAAGAGAATCGAGATAGCCCTTACCTACATTTTTGGAGTAGGTCCCACAGTTGCGCAGCAGATAATAACAACTACTGGCATCAACCCAGACACGAGGGTAAAAGACCTGACTGAAGAGGAAGAGCAGAAACTGCGTGCGGAGCTTGAAAACAATCATAAGGTTGAAGGTGATCTTCGCCGTGAGATAGCAATGAATATCAAGCGTCTTATGGATATTGGTTGCTACCGTGGTCTCAGACATCGCCAGGGTCTTCCTGTCCGCGGTCAGAGGACCAAGACAAATGCCCGCACACGCAAAGGCCCCAAGAGGGCTGTTGCTGGCAAGAAAAAAGCCACGAAATAAGGCTTGACCAAGGAGGGAACAACAGGTGGCAAAACGCGTACAGCGTAGTCGTAAACGTAAAGAAAGAAAAAATGTAAGCTATGGCGTTGCACATATTTTTTCAACATTCAACAACACCATAGTCACGCTTACTGATAAGCAGGGCAATGCGCTTTCCTGGGCTTCTGGTGGAAACGTGGGTTTCAAAGGCACACGTAAATCTACACCTTACGCAGCTCAGATGTCTGCTTCCCAGGCAGCAAAGGTTGCCCAGGATAACGGAGTAGTTGAGATCGATGTTATTGTAAAGGGTCCGGGACCAGGCCGTGAATCTGCGATCCGTTCGCTTCAGGCTGCTGGCCTTCAGGTCAATGTGATCAAAGATGCGACCCCTATCCCGCACAATGGCTGCCGCCCGCCCAAGCGGCGCCGCGTGTAGGCTACAAAGGAGGTAATCGACTGGTATGAGCAGATACACAGGACCTGTCTGCAGGCTTTGCCGTGCAGAGGGGACGAAGCTCTTTCTTAAGGGGGACCGCTGTTACACAGAGAAGTGCGGTCTCACAAAGCGTAATTCAAGGCCGGGTCAGCATGGTACCCGCCGCAGCAAAATGAGCGAATATGGACTCCGTTTGAGAGAAAAGCAGAAACTCCGTCGTTTTTACGGACTTAACGAGTCTCAGTTCAGCTCAGTTTATGAGAAGGCAACAAAGCTTCCAGGACAGACAGGGCATAGCTTCCTGCAGCTTCTTGAGCGCCGTATAGATAATATTGTCTATCGTCTTGGCTTTGGGGTCAGCAGGAGTCAGGCAAGACAGTTGGTAGCTCACGGGCACTTTACGGTAAATGGACGCAAGCTGGACATCCCCAGTGCTCTTCTTAAACCCGGAGATGTTTTGGCTGTGGCTGAGGGAAGCAGAGATGTTGTTCTTCTTAAGGAAAACTCTGAGGCAGCGGCAGTTCGCAGTATCCCTGCGTGGCTCTCCTTCAACCCTGATTCCATGACCGGCAATGTACTGACAATGCCAATTCGCGAGCAGATTGAAGTACCTGTAAACGAACAGCTCGTTGTTGAATTCTATGCCCGTTAGGGAAACGAAAGGTGGGGGAGAATATGGAGCATGATCGCCATGAGATCATAGTACAGGAATC
>JAAYHA010000011.1 GCA_012727545.1 Synergistaceae bacterium
CGTGAGATACACCTTGGAGAATGGGAAGGCAGAAGTTTCGATGAGGTAAGATCTACATGGAACGAGCTATATGAAAAGAGGGGTACATCCTTTGATTCTGTAGGACCACCCGGAGGGGAAAGCTTCAAAGATCTTCAGAAAAGAACGGTGCCGGCCTTTGAGGATATACTTGACAACAACCCTTCAGGCAGCATTATGGTATTTGCTCACGGCGGAGTTATCTGGACACTGATGTGCAATTATTTCGGATTTAAGCTGAATGACATTTTTTTCTACCCGATGGATTTCTGCGGAATACATTTGTTAGAACGTACCGGCGAATTCATGAAACTGATAAAATACAACTGGAGTTCGAACCTGTCCTGAGAAAGACCTGAAATACTACTCAGTGATCATTTAATAAACAGATCCATGGCAACCGATCTTTGAATCGATTGGAGGAACAACTTATGAATAGGCAAAGAGGAGGATTTTTTTCCGGTATTGTCGTAATGCTGGTGATATTACTTCTTTCAGCGACGGCGCTTCTTGCTGTTGCGACTCTTAGGGAGAGGAACATAGTAAAAGCAGAGTCTCTTCTGCGTTCAGGAGACTTTTATGGAGCGGCAGAGCTATTCGTAAAGGCTGAAAAATATAGTCTCAGACCGGAATCAAGAGTAATAAGGGGACTTGCGGAAGCCAATCTTGGTATGGAAGACTACGAGGCTGCAACGCAGTATTATGAAAAGCTTGTCACTCTCGAGTCCGACAACGTAGACGCCAGATATAAGCTTGGCCTTCTCTACATTAGGGCAAAAGACTATGGTGCAGCAGAAAAAGAAGTGGAAGCCCTGAGAGGTATTGGAACCGAAAATGCCACACAGAGGGCTGACGCACTCACAGAAAATCTCTCATCCGGCAAGGTAAAGGGGTTTTTCAGGGACCTGCTTAAAAAAGTCGCACCTGGTCTTCCTGAGATCCCCGGCATTACAGAGGACGGACCGATCGAGCCCGAGACAGGGGAGACCTCAGAGGATCCTCTTTCAGAGGATAAGCAAGAAGGAACAGATATCTTTCAGAGTGTGCCTGACTCGGGGGATGCTGTAACTGAGTGATGAAGTTATTGCAAAAAACAGCAATACTCCTGCCCGTTCTTTTGTTCTTCTTCTTTATAGCGGGCAATGCAGAAGCTGAAGGACCCAAAGAAATCAATACAGAAAAGAGTCCCCTGCACAGGTCGGTATTTGCCATGCCGGTATATGTTGTTTTGCCTGATGGGTGCAGTTTTGTAAAATCACAGGCAGGATGTGTCGACAAAACAAAAAAAGTTTCATTGGAGTCCTCCGTTATACGTCTTCCATACTCTGCCCTTTTGGAAGAATTCACTGAGGAAAACCTGAAAAAGGCAAGTATGGAATTGAAGATGAAAAATGAATTTATCTGGAACGGTTCATCCGCGATATTGATGAAAATATTCCAGAAAAAAGGGTCCGCACTGGTAGGCAAATGGACCCTCGTTGTTGACAGGGGCGAAGAGTGCTGGATGATAAACGGCCTTTACCCTGCCAAAGACCAGAAGCGTGGAGAAGCTGTATTGAAAACAATAAAAAGCGCATACTGGGAAAACGAAAAAAGTTCATCTTCGGCAGAAATACCTCAGGGGAATGTCGATGTACACGGGACACCCCTTAAGCTTGCAGCTCTGCTTGACGGTGCGGTGGTATATACAAAGGACGGTTTTCTCCCAACAAAAAAAGATGACGGTTCCCTCTTTGTTGTATCACGCCTGTCGAACACCTTTGTAACCCCTGATAAACAGCCAGGTTTTGCAAAGGAAAAACTTCAGATGATAGAAAAGGGAGAAAAGATCGACATTATTTCTGAAAAAGAGGTAATGATCGACGGGCTGAGCGGTATAGAAATAGTTGGTTATACTTCAGGGGAACAGACGAAGCTAATATACCAGACGATGCTTTTTGACGGCAGGAACAGCCACGTTATGGTCGGTATAGCTAAATCCGATATCCCTGAAAACCTTGATTTGTTCCACGGTACGGCTGAAACATTCAAAACAGCGAGATAAGACGAAAGAGATCAGGAGGAAAAGATCCAGATGAAAAAATATATTAGGTTTACAGCACTTTTTCTGATTTTATTGATCGCCCCTGTCCGGACGGCATATGCTTACACCGAACATCACAGTTACAGTTCCAGCCATACTGAGGTCTGGGTGGACGCCACCGGCCTGGCAGCTCTTCTGGTGACTCTCGCGGCCGGAAACAGCAACAATGATGCAGAGGCTGCAAAACAGCAGGCAGCATACGAACAGAAAGTCAGGGAGATAAGAGAACACTCGAAGGAAAGCTCCAGAAAAGAGATGGAACATGCCCTTGACATTATTTTTGAAAGGGGCGTTCCCGGAGCTGTAGAATTGCTGGTGAGATCCTGGGAAGGCGAAGGAAAAAAGACTTTCCTTGATGACAGAAATGGTGTAGCTGTACTCAAGGTCAGCGGATTTGAAGAGAACATCAGGCTCGAATACACGATCCGTCAGGAGAACAAAAAAATTTCAGTAAGGATAACTGCTCCCGATTATTCGATCTCAGAGGAGTCGAGTGCATACTATAAAGAGCCTGTGCCGATTCCTCCTTCTAAAAGTTATCTTGGCTTTGAACTTGAAGAATTCATGAGGGATCCTCAGGGAAGACTCCTTATCAAAGATGTTGTGAAAGGAACGGCGGTCTTCTACGCAGGAGTATTGCCGGGAGACACGCTTGTCATGATAGACACCTATGACACCAAAAATTTTGATATCGCACGTGTTGATTCATATCTGCAAAACAGGGCTGAAGCAAAAGCAAAGGTTAAGATCACTGTTTCCCAAAAAGGGGAGAAGAAAACTATAGAGATCCAGCTCTGAAGAGATCACCCAAAGTCAGTTATCGGCGCGCATAAGACCTATTTACCCCGAAGCGGTGACGACGATCGCCTTTGACAGCAAAAGGAGGAAACAGTTTTGGCTATCCAGGATTTTAAGGTTGAAAAATGGCTTAACCCCCGTGACGCACAATGCAGATACAACCTTGGTGCAAGCTGCGTTAAGGCTATTTCATTGGACGAACTGGCAGAGTTGGGCGGAGAAAACAAAGACGAGCTGACAAAGTATTTCTTTGAGACCCATCTGCACTACGGTGCATTCTTTGGGCTGCCCCGACTTCTGAATGCGATAGCATCAACATATAAAAGAGCGAAGCCAGAAATGGTCCTCACGTTCCATGGAGGGACGGGTGCAAACTCATCAGTGCTTACCGGAATGCTTGAAAAGGGAGATAATGTGGTCGCTGTCATGCCTAACTACCAGCAGCACTACTCTATTCCTGAAGCACTTGGTATCGAGGTGCGCCCGCTTCACCTGGAAAAGGAAGATGGGTACAAGATCGATCCTAAAAAACTGGAGCGTATCACAGACAGCAGCACAAAGCTGATAACTCTGACCAATCCCAATAATCCCACAGGAGCTTATATGAACGCTGATGAGCTGGGCGAAATTATTTCCATTGCAGAAAAAAACGGCTCATACATTCTCTGTGACGAAATATACAGGGGGCTTGCAGATGAGTACATGCCCTCGATAGTAGATCTTTACGACAAGGGGATAGCCACAAGCAGCATGTCAAAGATCTATTCAATGGCAGGCACAAGAGTCGGTTGGGCGGTAACGCCTGACAAAAAGGCGTACGACATACTTGAAAACAGGAGATCATATGATTCTATCTGCAACGGTGTATTTGATGAGCTTATTTCTGCGATCGCACTTGAAAACAGCGACAGTATGCTTGCAAGGGCGCGTGCGATAGTCGAACCAAATAAAAAGATCGTGGATGAATGGATAAAAAGACAACCCCGGCTCTCTGTTTATGGAGAGAGCTTTACAACTACGATGCTGGTCCATTATGACTATGACATCGACGAAGTTGAACTATGCACCGACATATACGAAAAGACCGGTGTCCTTCTCTGTCACGGAGACTGCTTTGAAGAAAAAAAGTGTTTCAGGCTGGGTTTTGGCTTCGGAGACAGTGAACTGCTCCAAAAGGGACTTGAGGCTCTTGGAGGATATCTGGCAAATTTAAAATGATGAGATTTGGATAATGACCCTTGTCCGGTGCAGAAAGAGCTTAATATTCCAGCGAAGAGGGTCAAGATCGCCAGAGATGAGCAAAATGGCGTAAAATATCCAATATTTCGCACATAAAAATAGTTGCATTATCCTGATGTTACATGATAGACTACCTTTTGCGGTGCGGACTCGTAGCTCAGTAGGATAGAGCGACGGCCTCCTAAGCCGTAGGTCGCCGGTTCGACTCCGGCCGAGCCCGCCATATAATTGGTGATACCACGGTTTACAGGCCCCTGAGATTACTCAGGGGCCTGTCTCGTTGTATTCTTACTGTGAATGACATAGGGCAATGGAATATCTTGGCGGACACAGGGGCTATAGTCTGACTAAAAATCATTTTACAGTCACATAATAATTAGTATTAATGGTTAATATGTATTACTATGTGATATTATATTTGATGAAGTATATATAAATAATTAAAGTATTTAAAACTCCTTAATTATTACAAATGGTAATTTCTCACCCTTTATTTATAACACGTTTACTGAAGGAAAAACATGCTCGATACAGGAAAGGAATCAGTTCTCTTGCTGAAGCGCCCCGAAAACAAATAAAATCCTTAAGCAAAAAAATATCCATATGCGTTTTGTACTGATGCAAAGAAACTGATGATTTGGTAATTTTAAAGAACGCGGTTCTTATATGATGATAAGTTATTCTTTTTCCATAATATCAGAAAGGTGTGATGATGATTGAAAAAGCTGGTAAAAAACAACGTTTCATGGGTAGGGAAAGTCGACTGGGAACTTCTGAAATTCCATGGCGACGATTATTCAACGCACAAGGGTTCGACTTACAACTCCTATCTCATCGAAGAGGAGAAGACGGTCCTTATAGATACCGTCTGGATGCCCTTCGCGGATGAATTTGTCGCTAACCTTCAAAAGGAGATCGACCTGAACAAGATCGACTATATCGTTGTCAATCACGGCGAGGTCGACCACAGCGGATCTCTTCCCGCCCTTATGAAACTTATCCCCGACAAACCTATCTACTGCACTGCAAACGCAGTCAAGTCTCTGAAAGGGCAATATCATCAGGACTGGGACTTCCATGTAGTCAAAACGGGAGACAAGATCGATGTCGGAAACGGTAAAGAGCTTATCTTCGTTGAGATGTCGATGCTCCACTGGCCCGACAGCATGGCCTGCTACCTTACGAAGGACAACATACTGTTCAGCAACGACGCATTCGGCCAGCACTATGCGACAGAGAAGCTATTCAACGACCTGGTGGATCAGTGTGAGCTCTTCAATGAATGCATCAAATATTATGCAAACATACTTACTCCCTTCAGTGCGATCCTGAGAAAGAAATTGGCCGAGGTCATCTCTCTTGGCCTTCAGATCGATATCATTGCGACGAGCCACGGAGTCATCTGGCGGGATAAACCGATGCAGATAGTTGAAAAATATGCCAAATGGGC
>JAAYHA010000097.1 GCA_012727545.1 Synergistaceae bacterium
ACGGCAGATCCGAAGCCTGGCTGCCCGTGATCTGCCGTTTTTTCAGTTTTCTCTTAATAATAAATGTTGTCTTTATTTATGCCATCGTTATGACTGTTCCCTCTTTGCCGTCAAGAGCTTCTACTGCTTTGTAGAGAGAGGTGATGATGGCTTTCTTTCCTGGGAACCTTCTTGCAAATTTGATCGCTGCCATCACTTTGGGAAGCATACTTCCCGGGGCAAAGTGGCCTTCCTCGATATCATTTATGGCCTCTGCTACAGTCATGCTTGAAAGCTGCCTCTGGTTCGGCTTGTTAAAATTCAGGCTTATCTTGTCAACTTCAGTGAGGATGAGAAGTATGTCGGTTTCCATGTCCTCAGCGAGTCTCTCAGCAGCGAGGTCCTTGTCGATCACTGCGGCGACTCCTGTAAGGGAGCCGTCCAAGTTCTCTACGACCGGTATCCCGCCGCCCCCGGCAGTTATGACTATTGTTGAATCCCAAAGGTGTTTGACAGAATCTATTTCAACTATCCTCTTCGGGTTAGGGGAGGCTACTACTCTTCGCCATCCTCTGCCCGCATCCTCTTTCATGGTGTAACCTTTTTCTTCGGCTATCTTCTTTGCCTCTTCTTCTGTGTAGAACGGGCCAATCGGTTTAGTCGGATTCTGGAAAGCCTTGTCATGTTCATCCACTATTACCTGTGTGACCAACGTTACTACCGGAACGTTGCGGTTCCTGTTCCTGAGTGCATCTCTGAGGCACTGCTGGATCTGGTAGCCTATGTAGCCCTGGCTCATTGCGCCGCATACGTCAAAGGGCATTGCCGGAAGCTTGGGATTTATCTTTTCCGCTGTTTCCTGGGAAAGTGTGATATTGCCCACTTGGGGGCCGTTTCCGTGGACAACTGCCATCTCATAGCCTTTACAGCTTATGTCAGCAAGATACTCGCAGGTCTTTTTTACAACTGCCAGCTGGGCCTCTGCTGTAGGAGGGCTCCCTGCTTCCTGCAAAGCGTTTCCGCCCAGAGCCACAACCACTTTTGTGAATTGTGAGGACATTGATCGAACACACCCCTTGGATTTCAGATTTGTCCCAATATTATAAACTAATTATCCAAGGCAGTTCAATATATTTTTTTGTTATGCCCTTTCCTACTTAATAAATTCCGCGATCCCGGAAACCGAGAAGGCGCACCAGGCCAGAAGGGCTCCCATTATCAGCGAGATCAGGCGGCCCTGCTTCGAGAAGAAGCGTCCCTGAAGGTCTCCGAAGAGAGACCAGATGGTGAAAGCCACGGCGCAGTTGAGCGTAAGAAAGAGGCCACAGAGCAGGAATATGAGTTTTGAGTCGGTCCATGGGGCGATGAAGCTCGACATGGCAGTGAAACCAAAGAGAATGACTTTCGGGTTTATAAACTGGAGGGTGAACCCGTCCCTTATACCCGGAACTTTTTCCTGCCCGGCGTTCCCTTTTGATGCCGAAGGTTTTTTAGGAAAGGCTATTTTCCATGCAAGCCAAAAGAGGTATATGGAACCTATGCCCCTTAGCCATGGGAGCACCTTCGGGATGAAAGCACCTATAAAGAGATTCCCGACAGCGTTCAGCATCATTACGGCAAAGAGCCCAACTGTCATGCCTGTCATCAGAGGTATCGTTTTCCTGAATCCAAAGAGGCGGGCCGTATTCATCGCTAAAATGATATTGGGCCCGGGCGTATAACAGGCCGCCAAAACAAAAGAGAGAAATGGGATCCACTGCATATCCTGACCACTGACAGCTGCTAAAGCAGCTTTTCCATTTCGTCGAGGGTCCCGTTGAATATCTTTACAACCTCTTTTAGCGGTTTGGGTGAACTCATATCCACCCCGGCATTTTTCAAAAGTTCGATCGGATAGTCCGAGCCTCCCATTGAGAGGAATTCAAGGTATCTGTCCCTTGCCGGCGCACCCTTTTTTAGTATCAGCTGCGCCAGGGCAGTTGCTGCCGAGAAGCCGGTCGCGTACTGATAAACATAGAATGGATTGTAAAAATGGGGTATCCTTGCCCATTCCATTTTAAGTGGCTCATCAATGACGATATCCGGTCCGTAATATTTTCTGTTAAGCTCATACCAGAGAGCCTGAAGCCCATCCGGAGTGGTATCTCCGCCCTCTGCCGCGCGCTTGTGCACCTCGCGTTCAAAAGAGGCGAACATAGTCTGCCTGTAGACGGTGGTCCTGATGTTCTCAAGGCGGCGGTTGAGCAGATAAAGCCGTTTTTTCTTATCCTTCGTCTCAGCTATCAGATCATTGAGGAAGAGGACCTCGTTTGTAGTCGAAGCTACCTCTGCCGTGAAGATGCAGTAATCAGAAGTCGGATAGGGCTGCTTCTTCCTTGAATAGTAGCTGTGCATGGAGTGCCCCATCTCATGGACAAGGGTCGAGACATCATTGAGGTTGTTTGTGTAGTTCATCATTATGTATGGATGTGTTGCGTAACTGCCCCACGAGTAAGCGCCGCTGCGTTTGCCCCTGTTGGGGAAGACATCGGTCCAGCCGCTTTCCAGTCCTTTTTTGACAATTGAAAGGTACTCATCTCCCAGAGGCCTCAGGGACCTGAACATCATTTCTTTTGCTTCGCTCCAGGATATCGCTTTAAAAGGGTCTTTCACGAGTGGAGTATATAAGTCGTACATATGCAGTTCTTTGACCCTCAGCACCTTTTTTCTCACTTCAAGGTATCTGTGGAGCGGTGCCAGGCTGGATTCAAGGGTCTCCACAAGCTTGCTGTATACGGAGACAGGAATGTTGTCGCTGTCAAGCGCGGCATCAAGGGGTGAGGAATATTTTCGTGCCTCGGCGTAAAACTTTGATGCTTTAAGCATTCCGTCAAAAGTCGCGCCGAGAGTGTTTTTCATTTCGCAGTATGGCTTGTAGAGCGACTCAAAAGCCGATTTCCTCACTGAGCGATTGCGTGAGCGGAGGTAAGAGACGGCCCTCTCTTCGGACATCTCAACTTTTTCTCCCTTTTCGTTTCTTATTGATCCAAACTTCATGTCTGCATTCGTGAGCATTGAGAATACGTTGTCTGAAGTCCCTGCCATGTCTCCTGTCTTGGCAAGGAGAGCCTCCTCCGACTGTGAAAGCACATGTTCTTTCTGACGAAGAAGTTCTTTGAGGCTGAAGGAATAATCTTTGAGGGATGGCTCAGCGATAAATTCTCTTAACTTCTCTTCCGGCATTGAAAGTATCTCTGGAGTAATGAAGCTTGAGACAGCGGACATTTCAACGGCCAGTGACGATACTCTGTTTACCGGCCCCTGATATTTTGAATCCCCGGTATCCTCGTGGCTTTTCATGTTGGCGTAGACGATAAGTTTGCCCAGAGTCACGGAAATTTCATCCCTGAGCTTGAAGCATTCAAGCATGATCTTCTCAGATCCATCCAGTCTGCCCTTATAGGCCGCGATCTCGGGAAGGCGCTTTTTAACAGATTTATAGTCTTTTTCCCATTTGGAGTCGTCAGGGTATATATCTTCAAGCTTCCATTTAAAACGGTCCGGCACCTCGTCTCTTTTTGGAAGCAGCGAGCCTCCTCCAAGCTCTATTTCAATGTTTTTATCATCGTTGATGTCACTCATTAAGATCCACCCCTTTATCTCCTGCTGAACTATTGTCTTGTTTAAAAGGATAATATGCAAGCTTTTTTTGCTGTGTGAGAGTACTAAAAGACATAGAATTATGGTACTCTTGTCAGCATAAGAGCTTTTCCAAAGATCCTGCCTTAAAAACTTTTTTGAGTTGCCCTGGCAGGTCTTTTGCTGATCATTCAGTTCCTTCGGGAGGGTGTATTGTTGAAA
>JAAYHA010000098.1 GCA_012727545.1 Synergistaceae bacterium
TACAAAAGCATCCTTGGAAGCCAGGTCATACTTGATTCAGTTGTAAAGGATGAACTGATGGAGATTCGCAGGCAGTATTCCGACAAGAGGCGGACAGACATAGAAAACTCTGTTGAAGATGTCTCCGATGAAGACCTCATACCTGAAGAGGAGATCGTTGTTGCTCTTAGCAGGGACGGTTACATCAGGCGTATGCCGCTGCAGGATTACAGGGTACAGTCAAGGGGAGGCAAGGGAGTCAAGGGCGTCACAACTAAAGCCGAAGATGAAATTGCCCTTCTTACTATAACAAACACCCATAGGACGCTGTACCTTTTCACAAGCTTGGGAAGAGTGTTCGGAGTAAGAGGCTTCTCTCTGCCGGAACCAAAGACAGGCAAGGGCAAGCTTGTAGGTACAATAGTGACACTGGAAAAGGAAGAACGTGTGGTAGCGATAAAAGACAGCAGTCTTGACGGGGCAAAATATGTCTTCTTTGTCACCTGCAAAGGAACGGCAAAGCGCCTGCCTGTTGAAGAGCTTGAAGGTTTGACCAGAGCAGGCCGCAGAGTCCTTACACTCCTTCCTGACGACAACATCGCAAGAGTCCGTGTGACCAGCGGAAAAGATGAACTGCTTCTCACAACATCGATGGGGCAGACGCTCAGAGTCCTGGAAGAGGAGTTCCGTCCGCTGGGCAGACAGGCACAGGGAGTTCGCGGAATGAGGCTTGATGACGGTGACTGTGTTGTCGGCTGTGATATCGTGACAGATGGACGTCAGGTCTTTTTCATTAGCGAGCAGGGGATAGGAAAGAGGACAAAATACTCAGAGTTTACCCAGCACCATCGTGCCGGTTACGGTGTTAGGGCGATGAAGCTCTCAAATAAAACAGGAAAACTGGTCGGAGCATGGGGAGTAGCAGATGATCAGGAAATAGTTGTAATAAGCAGCAAGGGCAGGATGGTCCGCATAAACACCAACGAAGTATCAAGCCTGAGCCGTACCGCAACAGGGTACAAAGTGGTGAGGCTGGATGACGGAGATTCTGTCGCGGACGTAAGCATAGTAAAGACAGATGACGAAGGAGCACTTGATTGAAGCTCGCACGTGACGGACTGCCAACAATAGGCGGACTTGCCTTCATGGTCATCGGGGGCGGGTTGATGTCCCCGTGGATATCCGTAATACTTGCATTTCCCATGATGCTTGCTATCTGGTTTTACCGTGATCCGGAAAGGACACCTGAAGCAACTGCCGGATGGGTAAGTCCTGCTGACGGAAAAGTGGTAGAAATAGAGGAAGTAGACCACGAATATACAGGAAAAGCTACGAAGATAGGCATATTCATGAATGGACTGGATGTTCATGTGAACCGTTTCCCAACATCCGGCAGGGTCGAATATGTCAAATATGTCCCCGGCAAGAAGTGGTTTGCGATAGCGCCCAAGGCCTCTGAGATAAACGAGCGTTTCTACGTAGGTGCGAAATCAGAAGAGGGGCGCTTCCTCCTTGTGCAGATCGCAGGTATACTTGCACGCAGGATAGTGTGCAGGGTCAACAAAGGCGACACTCTGGACAGAGGACAGCGTTATGGTATGATAAAGCTTGGTTCAAAGGTCGATGTATATCTGCCTCCGTCTGTAGTGCCTGTCGTAAAAATTGACAGTAGGGTGGTAGCGGGTGAAACTGTGATCGGAGTGGTAAAAAAATGAGAAAACGTGACAGAAGGATAAGAAACATACCGATAAGCAAAATAATACCGAACATGATAACCAGCGGGAGCGTATTCTGCGGAATAGCTTCACTGATAATGACATACCATCAGCACTTTGTACCGGCAGCAGTTCTTATTTGTTTTGCGGTATTTTTTGATGTAATGGACGGAAGAGTAGCCAGAAGTCTTGGAGGAAGCAGTGTTTTTGGAGAAGAGCTCGACAGCCTGGCTGACGCGATCAGCTTTGGTGTAGCTCCCGCATTCCTTATCTACGCGGCATACATTGGAATGGAAGGCGGAGTATGGGGTGCTGTGGCATCCTCTTTCTTTGCTCTCTGCGGAGTCCTCAGGCTTGCCCGCTTCAACGTCACGCATGTTCCTGCAGGCCCCTTCCAGGGTCTGCCGATCCCGGCAGGAGGACTGACACTTGCCGCGTTTGTGATCGCTAAAGTGCCGCTTACACCGCTTGCGGCGATCGCAGTAATGTTCTTCATCGGCGGTCTGATGGTTAGCTCGGTTCCTTACTGCAACGCGAAGAGGATGAAAAAGGATAATGTGAATAAAGTCAAGCTTTACGGTGTTGTTGGGATCCTACTCCTCTCTTTTGTGGTCCTGAAGGAAAAGGCATTCCTGGCCATCTCGCTTCTGTATATTTTTACCGGTCTTGCAAAGATAGATGTTGCCGAATGGGTCCTTGAAGAAAGGCCTGCCGAAAAGGGAGAATAGAAATACCTTGTTGAACCGGTTTTTTTAGCATGTTTATGATCCCGACTTCGGCCAAAAAGCCGGGGCCGGGATTTTTATAAAGGGGGCAAACTGATGAAGAAAATCATGACAGGCAACGAAGCAATAGCCCAGGGCGCCTGGGAAGCAGGACTGCATGTGGCAGCCGCATACCCGGGAACACCTTCCACTGAGATCCTTGAGAACTTGTCAACTTACAAAGATGTATATTCAGAATGGTCAACAAACGAGAAAGTCGCGCTTGAGGTAGCTGCCGGAGCTTCCATGGCCGGCGGAAGAGCCCTCGCCGCAATGAAACATGTCGGACTCAACGTTGCTGCCGATCCTCTGTTCACTCTTGCTTACACAGGAGTCAACGGAGGCCTTGTGGTCGTCACCGCAGATGACCCGGGTCTGTTCAGTTCACAGAACGAACAGGACAACAGGTATTACGCCTCACACGCCAAACTGGCTATGCTTGAACCATCTGACAGCCAGGAGTGCCTTGACTTTGTCAAAGAGGCCTTCGAAATTTCTGAAAAGTTTGATACTCCTGTGCTTTTCAGGGTCACGACAAGGATCTGCCACAGCAAGACACTTGTCAAAACATCTCCCAGAAAAGAAGTCCCTGTAAGACCATATACAAAGGATGTCTCCAAATATGTTATGGCGCCTGCATCGGCAAAGAAACGCAAATACATAATGGAAGACAGGATCGAAGCGCTGAAGGAATTCAGCGAAACTACCACGCTTAACAGGATAGAGAGTGCATCCGGTAAGTTAGGAATAATCACAAGCGGAATTTCTTACAACCATGCAAAAGAAGTATTCGGAGATGAAGTATCATATCTGAAGCTTGGTTTCACATGGCCGCTGCCCGAAAAACTTATAAGGAAATTTGCAGGTATGGTCGATACTATTTATGTGATAGAGGAAAACGAGCCCTACATCGAAGACTTCGTTAAGATCATGGGAATACAGTGTACCGGCAGAGAAAAGCTCCCATGGGTGGACGAACTGACTCCGGAAATAATAAGAAGAGCTTTCTTTCCCGGCAGCGAAGATCAGGGAGGCTATGCCATTGACGCAGAAGTTCCCCCGCGTCCGCCTGTTCTTTGCGCTGGATGTACCCACAGGGGATTTTTCTATGAGGTCGGAAAATATAAAGATGTTGTTGTAACAGGAGACATCGGCTGCTATACGCTTGGAATAGTGCCTCCTTTGAGTGTTACCGACTCTGTCATCTGTATGGGAGCCAGCGTTTCCGGCGGTGTGGGGTTCAGCAAGGCGGTAGAAAAAGCCGGCAGAAAAGAGAAGGTCTTCGCGGTCATCGGAGACTCTACCTTCTTCCATTCGGGAATAACGGGTCTGATCGATGCTGTCGTCAACAAAGCCCCTATAGTGATCAACATACTTGACAACAGGATAACGGCGATGACCGGACATCAGGAGAACCCGGGAACGGGACGCACATTGATGGGAGAGGATACTCATCAGGTAGATCTTAAATCTCTCTGTGTGGCATGCGGCGTAAAGGAAGAGAACGTTCGTCTCATAGATCCGTACGACCTTACAGAAACCAAAGAGGCCGTCAAGGCTGGATATGAGTCCACAGAACCATTTGTGATCATCACGACGTCTCCCTGTGCCCTCATAAAGGATGTCATCAAGGCTCGGGCAAACATGAAGTGCGTGATCGACCAGGAAAAATGTGTCAAGTGCAAAATGTGCATGAAAGCCGGATGCCCCGCCCTCAACTTCAGGGACGGGATCGTTTTCATCGACCGCGCTTCCTGCAACGGCTGCGGGATATGTCTGCAGATATGCCCGAAAAAAGCTATCTCGAGGGAGGTATAGGACCATGAAGAAGAATGATACAAAAAGTATCCTTCTCGTAGGAGTCGGCGGACAGGGGACCATACTTGCCTCTAAGATACTCTCAGAAGGGCTGGTCCGAAAGGGTTATGACGTCAAGATGTCAGAGATCCATGGAATGTCACAGCGCGGAGGAAGCGTTACCACACATGTCAGGTTTGGGACCGAGGTCTCCTCTCCTGTAGTTCCCGAAGGCGAAGCGGATGTACTTGTTGCATTTGAAAAGGTAGAGGCGGTACGCTGGCTTAAATACCTCAAAAAGGGCGGCAGGCTTGTGGTAAATAATTTTGAGATATATTCCCTGCCTGTGCTTACAGGTGCTGCAAAATATCCTGATGAAGTCGTCGAAAAACTTCAGAAGGAAGTACCCAACTTCAAGGTCTTCAACGCAGGAAAGATAGCGGAAGACCTTGGCAACATCAAGGCCCAGAACATAGTTTTGCTTGGTGCGCTTGTCAAGGCAATGGGGCTTGAGGACATAGACTGGGAATCAGTCCTGAAAGAGCTGATCCCTCCAAAACTGTTGGACCTCAACATAAAGGCCTTTAAAGCGGGGCTCGAACAATAA
>JAAYHA010000099.1 GCA_012727545.1 Synergistaceae bacterium
GAAGGTTTTTTAGGAAAGGCTATTTTCCATGCAAGCCAAAAGAGGTAGATCGAACCTATGCCTCTTAGCCACGGAAGCACCTTCGGGATGAAAGCACCAATAAAGAGATTCCCGACAGCGTTCAGCATCATGACGGCAAATAGCCCCACTGTCATGCCTGTCATCAGGGGTATTGTTTTCCTGAATCCAAATAGCCTGGCTGTATTCATAGATAAAATGATATTTGGCCCGGGCGTGTAACAGGCTGCCAAAACAAAAGACAGAAACGGTATCCACTGCATATCCTGACCTCTTAAAGCTGCTAAAGCAGCTTTTCCATTTCGTCCAGAGTTTCGGTAAATATTCTGACTACCTCTTTTACCGGTTTCGGGGAGCTCATATCTACACCTGCGTTTTTCAGAAGTTCGATCGGATAGTCTGAGCCTCCCATTGACAAGAACTCAAGGTACCTGTCTCTTGCCGGTCCGCCCTTTCTTAGTATCAGTTGCGCCAGGGCAGTTGCTGCCGAAAATCCCGTCGCGTACTGGTAAACATAGAACGGGTTGTAAAAATGGGGTATCCTTGCCCACTCCATTTTAAGTGGTTCGTCTATGACGATATCCGGACCGTAATATTTTCTGTTGAGCTCATACCACAGAGTCTGAAGCCCGTCCGGAGTGGTATCTCCGCCCTCTGCCGCGCGATCGTGTACCTTACGTTCAAAAGAGGCGAACATAGTCTGCCTGTAGACCGTTGTCCTGATGTTTTCCAGGCGGCGGTTGAGCAGATAAAGTCTTTTCTTCTTGTCCTTTGTCTCAGCTATGAGGTCGTTGAGGAAGAGGACTTCGTTGGTGGTAGAAGCCACCTCTGCCGTGAAGATACAGTAATCAGCAGTCGGGTAGGGTTGGTGCTTTCTTGAATAGTAGCTGTGCATGGAGTGTCCCATCTCATGGACGAGGGTCGAGACATCGTTTAGGTTATTTGTGTAGTTCATCATTATGTATGGATGTGTGGCGTAACTGCCCCACGAGTAAGCGCCGCTCCGTTTTCCTTTATTCGGGAAAACGTCAGTCCAGCCGCTTCCCAGGCCTTCTTTGACAATGGAAAGGTAATCATCGCCCAGAGGTTTCAGAGCCCTGAACATCATCTCTTTTGCTTCACTCCAGGATATCTCTTTAAAAGGATCTTTCACGAGGGGAGTATACAGGTCATACATATGCAGCTCTTTGACCCTCAACACCCTTTTTCTCACTTCAAGATACCTGTGGAGTGGTGCCAGGCTCGATTCAAGGGTCTCCACAAGCCTGCTGTACACGGAGACAGGGATGTTGTCGCTGTCAAGCGCAGCATCAAGGGGTGAGGAATATTTTCGCACCTCGGCGTAAAACTTTGAAGCTTTAAGCATTCCGTCAAAAGTTGCGCCTAGAGTGTTTTTCATTTCACAGTATGGCTTGTAGAGCGACTCAAAAGCAGACTTTCTCACTTTGCGGTTGCGTGAACGCAGATAAGAGACGGCCCTCTCTTCGGACATCTCAACTTTTTCTCCCTTTTCGTTTCTTATAGACTCAAATTTCATGTCTGCGTTAGTGAGCATGGAGAATACGTTGTCAGAAGTCCCTGCAATGTCTCCTGTCTTGGCAAGGAGAGCCTCTTCCGACTGTGAAAGCACATGCTCTTTCTGACGAAGAAGTTCTTTAAGGCTGAAGGAATAGTCTTTGAGGGAAGGATCTGCGATAAATCCCCTTAACCTCTCTTCAGGCATTGAAAGTATTTCCGGAGTAATGAAGCTTGAGACAGCCGACATTTCCACAGCCAGTGACGAAACCCTGTTTACCGGTCCCTGGTATTTTGAATCCCCGGTATCCTCATGGCTCTTCATGTTTGCGTAGACGATGAGTTTGCCCAGAGTTACCGAAATTTCATCCCTGAGCTTGAAGCATTCAAGCATTATCTTTTCAGACCCACCCAGTCTGCCCATGTAGGCCGCGATCTCGGGAAGGCGCTTTTTAACAGATTTAAAGTCTTTTTCCCATTTGGAGTCGTCAGGATATATATCTTCAAGCTTCCACTTAAAACGGGCCGGCACCTCGTCCCTTTTTGGCAGCAGCGAGCCTCCGCCAAGTTCTATTTCAATGTTTTTGTCGTTGATGTCGCTCATAAAGATCCACTCCTTTGTCTCATGCAAAACCATTGTCTTGTCTAAAAGGATAATATGCAAGCTTTTTCTGCCGTGCGTGAGAGTACTAAAAGCTATAGAATTATGGTACTCTTGTCAGCATAAGAGCTTTTCCAAAGATCCTGCCTTAAAAACTTTTTTGAGTTGCCCTGGCAGGTCTTTTGCTGATCATTCAGTTCCTTCGGGAGGGTGTATTGTTGAAA
>JAAYHA010000100.1 GCA_012727545.1 Synergistaceae bacterium
GAAAATTATCTTGAAACGATACTGATCCTCAGGGAGAGGAACGGGACGGTACGTTCCATTGATATCGCAAATGAGCTTGGATACGCCAAGCCAAGCGTCAGCAGGGCCGTGAAGCTTCTGGAAAAAAAAGGCCTCATAGTAATGGAGCATAACGGAGAGCTTGTGCTTACAGAGAAGGGGCTCGAGATGGCAAGTGCCATCTATGAAAGGCACAGGATAATCTCAGAATTTTTCGTGGATATACTTGGTGTGGATAAAATCTCCGCTGATATGGATGCATGTCGCATTGAACATGTTATAAGCGAAACCAGCTTTAATAAGATCAAGGAATTTATTAAGGGAAGAACAGACCGGTCTTCTGACAGCCGGTGATCATATCCCTCTGAATACCAACGTCTTCCTGATCCTGATTGCTATCACCGACGAGAGGAAGGCTTTTATGATATCACCGGCGATAGTGCTTAAAAATCCAATGGAGAGGACCTTCATGAGAGGCATCCCGTTGCCGGGCATCCAGAAATTAACTATAAGGTAAAGGTGCAGAAGCCCGAATATGTAGACACCGGCTACTCCTGCAAGGGAAGCTGCAAGATAATCCCTCGTCCTTGGGATCCTGCCAGATTCGGATAATTTTTTGGTGATCGTTCCGGTTATCCATGCACATGCGACAAATCCGACCACATATCCGAAAGAGGGCATAAAAATTGAGGAAAGCCCGCCTCCTCCGGTGAATACCGGGACTCCAATAAGCCCCATAAACATGTAAAAAGCCTGAGAAGCCGCTCCGTACCTTGGCCCCAAAAGAAGCCCGGCCAGCATGCAGAACATAGTCTGCAGCGTGAATGGCACTAACGGCAGGGGAACAGCGATCCTGGCACCTATGGCAGTAAGTATGGCAAAAATTGAGATGTATATGATCCTGCGGGTTTTCATGAGGGAGATACTATAATTAAACAGCAGATTTGTCAACCGTATAAAATAATTAAGTTGACAAGTTGTTCCCGGTCATTAGAGAACTAAAAACAGTTGAATGCGGTCAGATGAAAAGTTGTACAAGGACGACTGCTATAACCAGGCCCGGGAGCATGTTCATCACGCGGATCTTCATAAGACCCAGAAGATTTATTCCTATCCCGACAAGCATGAGGCCTCCTGTCGCGCTCATTTCAAGAATGGCAGGATCAGACATGAAGGGCTGTATCCACCCTGCAGCAAGGGTGAGTGCTCCCTGATAGAGGAAGACAGGGACCGAAGCGAAAATCACACCGAAACCAAGCGAAGCTGCTATTGCTATAGAGGTAAGCCCGTCAATAAGTCCCTTTGCGAGAAGCAGCGACGGGTATCCGCCAAGTCCCTCTTCAAAAGAGCCCAGAACAGCCATCGATCCTGTACAGTAAATGAGGCTCGCTGCAATAAACCCTGCTGAAAAACCTTTTGCGTTGTCACCGATCCTGCTCTCCAGGGCTGCACATCCTCTTTCAAGCCTTCCTTCAATGTCAAGCAGCTCCCCTATGACGGAGCCGGCAGCAATGCTTGCAATAACTATGAGTGGCTGGCCCGTCTTTATAGACATTGAGAGACCCAGTGATATTACAAATATCGCCATTCCCTGTACCGGCAGCTCCAGCATTTTTCCTGGCAATTTTTTCCTCACAGCGAGTCCTATCAAAGCGCCGCAAATTATAAATGCCGCGTTGGCGATACTTCCGAAGAGGGGTATTGCTGTCATTATTTCCAAAAAAATTCTCCTTTTGAACAAAATGATCCATGATTTTACAACCAAAGTCATTGTGTGTACATAGAAAGGAGGCCGGCTGTTTCAGCCGGCCTCCTTGAGATCTGAGTGCTTTAGCCTAAGATGACACGTTCGTTGTTGATGTAATCCTTAAGCTCTTTACGGAGATATTCGTGGACCATCTCGTCTGCTTTTTTCTGGAGTTCTTCCTTCTTTTCTTCAAAGAATTTTGCACAGGCAGCTTCGTCGAACTCTTCTTCCGCATCTTCTGCCACTTCCTGAACAATGCACTCCATGCATTCTGTACCGAATTCAGGCAGCACAGCCCAGCGAGCGGAGTCTTCCTCGATAGCTTCGCGGCTGTTGAGGACTGATTCTGTGACCTGGTAACTGCCGGTATTTACTGCGGCCATCTCCTGGGCATAGTTCGCTGCGTCCGCTTCGCTGTTGAAAACGTTGGCATCAGTCACTTCAAGCCCCTGTATGTGAGTTACGACCCAAACTTTTTCCTGCATAAAAAACGCCTCCCGTTAATTGTTTTCATCGAATGGCCAATACTATAATCTTAAATTCTTTGCTTGTATAGTAAGAAATAACCATTTTCGCAAATAATATTGCTCTTTGTTGACATTATTATATGCGAAGATTAGAATTTCCGCTAATACTGCTCAGGCCTGAGCGGAAGAGAATGCCTGTTTTAATCCATTTTTGAGGACATTTTAAGATATCATTACAGTGTGTTGTCTGTTCACACAGAAGGGTCCTTAATTTCAGAACAGGTGCCGGGTCTTTTGCCGCTTCTACAGGGTTGGGTCTGTTCAAGATCCGGCCCTGTAACTTATAAAAGGAGGAATATATATGTCAGACAAGAAAAAAAACTTTGGTATGATGACCAGAGCTCTACACAGCGGCTGGAAAAACGACCCTGCCACGGGTGCATCGGGGCTGCCGGTCTATATAACCTCCGCATATCAGTTTAAAAGCACAGAGCATGCAGCCAGGCTGTTCAGCCTTGCTGAGGAGGGGCACATTTATTCCAGGCTTTCAAACCCGACGGTATCAGCCTTTGAAGAAGGCCTTAATTCACTTGAAGGCGGAAGCGGATGCGTCGCTCTTTCTTCGGGCCAGTCTGCTTTTACTCATTTGATAGCAGCTTTATGTTCCAGCGGTGACAACATGGTCGTATCCAAAAAAATATACGGCGGGACGCTTACGCTTCTCCAGAATGTATTTTCCAGGTTTGGCATAAACACCATACTTGTGGACAGTGACCATCCCTGTCAGGTGGAGCAGGCGATAAATGATCAGACCCGCGGGATAATAACTGAAACCATAGGCAATCCGATCATGAACGTTGCGCCTCTTGAAGCCCTTGCCAGGATAGCGAAACGACAGGGAGTGCCTCTTATAATAGACAATACCTTTGCCTCTCCTGTACTTTGCCGGCCAATAGAGTGGGGTGCAAACGCGGTCATACATTCTACAACGAAATATATCTCAGGCAACGGGAATGTGATCGGTGGGGCGATCGTAGACGGAGGCAATTTTGACTGGTCTGCCTACCCGGAGAAGTTTCCCGGGATAGCCAAGCCCGACCCTGCTTACCATAATATCGTCTTTGCTGAAAAGTTCGGAA
>JAAYHA010000101.1 GCA_012727545.1 Synergistaceae bacterium
AACAGGACCGAACTGGAGAAATGGGTAATAAACCTTCGTCTCGACCCTAAAGCGTCAAATGCAGCACTTCACGAAATGCTGGGTAGGGGAATTTCGGTAGAGAGGCTCACTGAATCTTTATTTGCAGTATTCAGGGACATGTGGATATTCTCCCTTTGGGGAGAAAAAGGGATGGAAGCCCTCGAAATATCCGAAGAGGAGGGCAAGTTTCTCCGCGAAGAAACACCTCATTGGAGTGCTGAAAAGCTTAGATCTGCCTGTATTTTCTGCAACCGTCTTCTTCCAAGGGCCAGGTATGGTATGCGCATGGAGGTTTTTTCCGGACTTATCATGCTGGAGCTGGTGAACATCATAGAAGGAAAGAACGAGACAGTGTACTCTGTCCGGGAAGGCATCAAGCCTAAGGAAAGAAATCGATCACCTGAGACAGAGCAGCCAAAACCGGAAAGCATGGTCAGGCAGACGGAACCGTCAGTGAATAACAATAAACAGGGTTCTGAAACAGCGGCAGAAGCCCCTCCTGCGCAAACCACAGAAGCAGTATCTTTTGAAGAACTGTCCGACAAAAACTATGCAAAACTCCTTTCGAAGCTAGGAAACAGGGGGATAGCAATTGGGGCAGCCCTCCTGAATTGCGGGATCCAAATAGAGAACTCAGAATGGAAATTTATTACGAATGTTCACTCCCCATCGCACACATACCTGATGGTGCCACAGAACCGAAAACTCCTCTCGAAGGCCCTGGAAGAACTCTGGGGAGCTAAAGACCCGGCCGGGAAGGAAAATTCAGCGGCCTTGCCCGAGAACCTCCCTGTTGAAAACAGAGTCGGGGAGGACACTTCAAATCTCCGCGAGAAAGCTCAGAAGGGATCTCTAATTTCTGACACAGACAGGATAATTAAATTACTTGGAGCTGAAGTTCTTTATGTCAAGGATGCGAACGGAGATAGCGAGACGGATGATTTTGGGAGCACTGACTGATGAGTGAGAGGCCTTTTGTACATTTGCACGTCCACAGTGAGTACAGCTTGCTGGACGGCGCAAATAAGTGCGACAGCCTTGCATCTGCCGCTGTCGAAATGGGAATGGACTCCATAGCGATCACCGACCACGGAGTGATGTACGGATGTGTGGAGTTTTACAACAAATGCAGGGCAAAGGGAGTAAAACCGATCCTTGGATGCGAGGTTTACGTTGATCCTAACGGCTATACCTGCAGGGAGGGCAAAAACCAGTATCATCTTTTACTGCTCGCCGAAAATGAAGAGGGGTACCACAACCTTATGAGGATAGTCTCTGTTGCGAACACAGACGGATTCTATTACAAACCAAGGATAGACCATGAACTCCTCTCTAAATACAGTAAGGGGATAATAGGCGCCTCCGCCTGTCTTGGAGGCGAGATACCGGGACTTATACTAAAAGGTGACATGGAGGGCGCAGTCTCCAGGGCCGCCCTCTACAGGGACATACTCGGTGAAGGTAATTTTTTTCTCGAGCTTCAGCATAACAGTATTCCTGAGCAGGCCATCGTCAATAAAAAGCTTATTGAAATTGCAAAGAAAGATAATTATCCACTGATAGCAACAAACGACGTTCATTACATGCGTAAAACTGACGCTGAGTGGCATGACGTTCTTCTCTGTGTTCAGACAAACAGCAATGTAGATGATCCGAACAGGTACAGGTTCAGGGGAAATGACTTTTACTACAGGTCTCCGCAGGAAATGTGGGACCTCTTCGGCACAGAGATCCCTGAATGTCTTCTCAACACGCAGAAGATAGCGGACAGATGCGACGTAAAACTTGAAATGGGACATTATTACCTTCCTGAATTTCCGCTTCCCGAGGGTGAGACCCTGGAGTCATATCTGAGAAGGACAGCAGAAGAAGGTCTCAAAAAGAGACTTAAAAGCGATACCCCGCCGGAAAATTATATTGAACGTCTTTACTATGAACTTGGTGTGATCGAACAAATGGGATTCCCCGGCTATTTCTGTATTGTTGCCGACATCATTTCAGCTGCAAAGGAGAGAGGCATACCTATCGGCCCCGGCAGAGGATCAGCGGCAGGTTCCGTGGTAGCTTGGTCTCTTGGCATAACAGACCTTGATCCCATCAAATACAATCTGCTTTTTGAACGTTTTCTTAATCCTGAACGCATAAGCATGCCTGATATCGATACCGACGTCTCTGATAAAAGAAGGGACGAGCTTATTGATTATATAGTGCAGAAGTACGGCAGCGACAGAGTAGCACAGATAATCACCTTCGACCGCATGAAGAGCAAGGGTGCGATCACCGATGTTGGCAGAGCTTTGGGAATGACTGTCCCTGACGTCCGGAGGGTCACGAAACTGATACCCGATTCACTGAAATCAGGGATCACGAACATTGGCGAGGCACTGGCGGGAGTTCCCGACCTGAAGGCAATATACGATACCGAACCTGCGGTAAGAAAACTCCTCGACATATCTGCGAACATAGAGGGGATATCAAGGCACTGTTCACAGCATGCGGCGGGTATAGTTATAACTCCTAAACCGATAATTGAAATGGTCCCTGTGAGAAAATTCGGTGAAAGCCAGATAGTGACACAGTATTCAATGGATCCTGTCGAAAAGCTGGGGCTGGTAAAAATGGATTTTCTTGGTCTCAGAACACTTTCAGTTATTGAGGGAGCTCTTGAAAATATTAAGTCAAACGGCAAGGGCACCATTGATCTGGAAGAGATCCCAATGGATGACGAAAAGACATTCGAAATGCTGCAGCGCGGCGACACACTCGGGGTATTCCAGCTTGAATCAAGCGGCATGACCGCCCTAGTGATAAGGATGAAACCTGACTGCTTTGAAGACCTGATCGCCCTTGTCGCCCTTTACAGGCCAGGACCGCTGGAAAGCGGAATGGCGGACCAGTATGTAAGGTGTAAACACAAGGAAGAACCTGTTCATTTCCTCCATCCGGCACTAGCAGAATCCATGAAGGAGACATACGGAGTCATCCTCTACCAGGAACAGGTAATGCAGAGTGCATCTGCCCTTGCGGGCTACTCACTTGGCGAAGCCGACCTTCTCAGGAGGGCCATGGGGAAGAAAAAAGCAGAGGTCATGGCTGAGCAGCGTGAGAAATTCATTGGCGGAGCAGTCAAAAACAATGTCGATCCAAGAAAGGCCGGAGAGATATATGACATCATAGAAAAATTTGCCGGCTATGGATTCAACAAGTCCCACAGCGCTGCATATGCGCTTATAAGTTATAGGACGGCGTGGTTAAAAGCCAACTACGGGCCTGAGTTCCTGGCGGCATACCTTTCCAGTATCGTTGGATCTAAGATGAGCGTCTTAGGGCAGTATATAAGAAGCGTTAGAGAGGCTGGATACTCTGTATTGCCTCCTGATATTAACGAATCCAAGGAAGATTTCTCTGCTTCGGGCGAGATAATCAGGCTGGGACTCTCTGCCGTTGCAAAGGTCGGACACAGCGCAGTAAAAAATATTATTGAATTGCGTGATAAAGAGGGAGCCTTTCAATCCTTCTGGGATTTCTTCCTTAAGATAGACACTCGGGTCGTAAACAGGGGCGTAATTGAGAACCTTATCAAATCCGGAGCCTTCGACAGCCTTGAAAAGAACAGGGCAAAGCTTCTGAATGCGTTGCCTTCGTTTTTGGAGTACGCATCAAAGAGGTGTACCGATACCAACCAGTGCTCTCTTTTTGACAACGTAGAGGACGCTGTTCTAGATCCGGTGATGGATGAATGCGAAGATTTTTCTGTCAGGGAAAAGCTTGATTTTGAAAAGGAGAGCATGGGGCTTTACATCTCAGGACACCCTTACGATAACTATTTCCCGATCATAAAAAACTATATCAACTGTTCTTTCTCGGATATGCAGCTCTGGCAGGCAGGAAACCAGCAGGTCGTCACAGCCGGTCTGCTCACCTCGTACAAGGAGCGCTATACAAAAAAGGGAGACCCAATGGGAGTCCTCGATTTTGAGGATTCTGAAGCAACCATCGAAGCTGTGATGTTCCCCAAACAGTGGAGTAAATACAAACCGATCCTGAATATTGGATCCCTTTACTTTATAAAGGGGCAGGTAAGGCAGGACAGGGGACTTTCCATTCTTGCAGATGAGATACTCCCGGAAGAAGATTTTCAGTCTTTCCTGACGCCACATGTTACAATTACTATTGAAGCAGACGGATTGGGAGAGGCTTTTTACGGAGATCTCTGTAAACTGCTTCGAAAACATCCCGGCAAATACGAGGTACTGCTTAAATTAGTTAATTCCGAACAGACAGTCGTCTCAATGCTGAAATCGATAAAGGTAGACCTTAACGAGAAATTATGTGAAGAGATAATAGACTATTCGAAGGGCAGAGCATATTGTTCCTGACGAACAAAAGCAGAGGAGAGGAGAGGTATAAATGCCTCAGAGCGAGAGCGAAGGACGCCTCACCGGAGGAGACTATATAACGGTGAAAGCGCTTGAGAACGGAGTTACTGTCATAGGTGTGACAAGAGGTGCCGAGAACAGGTTTCTCCACACTGAGAAGCTGGACGAAGGAGAAGTTTGGATCGCCCAGTTTACCGAACATATATCGGCAATGAAGATAAGGGGCTCTGCCACAATATTGACTAAATACGGTGAGATCAAGAGCGGAAAGTAAAAGGTGCCTGTACCTATTATGAAAAGACTCGAAAGAAAAGTAAAAATAATATGCACAATGGGTCCTGCGTGCTGGGATGAGGAAACAATATCCGAGCTTGTAGTTTCGGGGATGAATGTTGCCCGTCTGAACTTCAGCCACGGAGACTATGCCTCTCACACAAGGACCATTGACAATGTCCGCAAGGTCGAAGAGAGACTTCGCAGGCCGGTGGCGACACTACTTGACACAAAAGGCCCTGAGATAAGAACAGGAATGCTGCCAAACCACGAAAAGATCCAGCTTGAATCGGGGAAAGAGTTCTATCTCTTTTTTGAAGCCGTAGAGGGAAATGCAGACGGAGTACACGTAGATTATCCCGATCTTTATAAAGAAGTATCTGTTGGTCAGGAAATTTTTATTGACGACGGTTCCCTCCTCCTATCAGTGGAGGCTCTTGACCCCGCAGCGATCAAATGCCGTGTTCTGGTGGGCGGAGAGCTCGGAGAAAAGAAGGGCGTCAATGTCCCGGGAGCGAACCTTTCTGTCCCAACTCTCACAGATAAAGACATTAGCGACATTCGGTGGGGTGTTGAGCATAAAGTTGACTATATCGCGGTTTCTTTTGTAAGGACAAAGGAAGACATCCTTGGCGTTAGAAAAGTTCTTGAGGAACATTTAGGGGAGTCAAAGATAATAGCCAAGATCGAGACAAGGCAATCGGTTGAAAATATTGATGAAATACTTGCTGTTGTAGACGGAATAATGGTCGCAAGGGGAGATCTTGGTGTTGAAATGCCCACTGAAGATGTCCCAATGGTTCAGAAAGAGATAATTGAGAAATGCAGGTCACAGGGAAAACCGGCCATAGTGGCAACTCAGATGCTTGATTCAATGATACGTAATCCCAAACCGACCCGGGCAGAGGCAAGCGATGTAGCCAATGCAGTGATCGACGGAGCAGATGCAGTCATGCTTTCAGGTGAGACAGCAAGCGGCAGATATCCTGTCGCCTCAGTAAAGATAATGAATAAGATATTAATGAGAACAGAAGAAAATCTCAGGGAATGGCAGAGAACTCCAAAGATCTTCTTCAACTGCGGAGAAGTTGCGGACGCGGTAAGCCGTGCTGCAAGAGACATTTCTGAAACAGTTTGTGCAGCTGCTATCCTTTCTCTGACCAGGAGCGGCGCTACTGCGCGAATGGTAAGCAAGTACAGGCCGGACTGTCCGGTCATAGCACTGACCCCCTCATTCTCCACATGGCGTGAACTCGCACTTGTCTGGGGCGTATATCCTCTGATCTGTCCCTTCACTACCGATGTTGAAGAATCTGTCTCAAATTCCCTCTCCATAGTACAGGAAGAAGGGTTGATCAAAGGCGGAGACAACGTAGTATTCACATCTGGCATTCCTCTTGGAATTCCGGGCAGTACTAACCTCGTTCAGGTATATACTGTCGGAGAAATTATCGGAAAAGGCCTCTCCTTAATAAAAAGAAAGGTCCGAGGGGTCGTTTGCAAAGCAGAAAATTATGAGGAAGCAAATGAAAAGGTGACACCAGGTTCAATTCTGGTCGTAAGAAAGACAGACAAGGATTTTATCCCTTCCATGGAGCGATCTGCCGGTGTAATCAGTGAAGAGGAAGGTTTTTCCTGTCACACGGCAGTGGCATCATTGGATATGGGGTTGCCGGGGATAGTCGGAGTATCAGGAATTTTCGACACGGTAGAGGATGGGATGTTAATAACACTTGACGGGATACGCGGCGTTGTTTATCTGGGGCGTAGTCAATAGTGGCTCTCATCGGTGCGCACATATCAGCTGCCGGAGGTCTCCACAAAGCCTACCAGAGGGCAGATGCAGTAGGCTGCGAGTCTATGCAGATCTTTACGAGGAACCAGCGTCAATGGCTCAACAAGCCGCTCTCATTTCAGGAGATCGAGGATTTTTACAGGGCATCTAAAGAGAGCTCTGTCAAAAAAGTAGTCTCTCATGCCTCATATCTTATTAATCTTGCAGGATCTGATGAGATAAGGCTAAAAAGTGAAGATGCATTGATCAAAGAATTGGATAGATGTCATCATCTGAGCATCGGAGACGTGATCCTTCATCCGGGATTTGCGGTCAACGGGACCTGGGAAGATGCTTTGAAACAGGTTTCTGAGTCACTTCTTAAAGTGCTTGATATTACCTCGGAGTTCAAGGTAAGGATATTGCTCGAAACGATGGCCGGGCAAGGTTCAGTGCTTGGCGGTGACATCGCTCAGTTTTCCGGCCTTCTGGATCTTGTGGAAGATCATCCCAGAATAGGTTTCTGTGTGGATATTTGCCACGTTTTTGCAGCAGGATATGAATTAAGGACGCATGAGTCATACAACAGGCTTGTAGGCATACTGCAGAAACATGTTGGGCTGGAGAGGATACATTGCTGGCATCTGAGTGACAGCAAGATGGAGAAAGGAAGTAAAAAAGACAGGCATCAGCACCTGGGAGAGGGAGCGATAGGACTTAACCCCTTTTCAATGCTGGTAAATGACCACAGGTTTGAGGATGTACCTGCAATACTTGAAACACCCAAAGAGGGAATGGGAGATGAGGGTAATATTGCGCTCCTAAGAAAACTGAGGGGGCAGTAGCAGCAGGCGTGAAGCTGCCGGAAGACCACTGGCGTGAAGCGGCGATTTTATCGCCGTGAAGCAATGGTGAAGCGGTTGTAAAGACTGCGACCCAAAGCAGCGCAATGAATTGGATCCGTCCTTAACAATTGCTTTACCACGGCTTCACGCAACACGTTTCACGTTGCAGCTTCACGCCGGACGTTCCACCTGGCAGCCCTTAACAACTGATTCACCATTGCTTCACGCGACTGATTTCTGTCGCAGTTTCACGCCAGATGTTACACCTGGCAACTTCACGCGGCATATTTTACGCCGCAGCTTTTAAAAGGAGGTGGTACCATTGCCCTTTTTTGATTTACGCTGGCAGGATATGCCTGACATTTTTATTGTTGCCTTTATCATTTACAGAGTTCTGTTGCTCCTCGTCGGAACACGTGCCATGCAGCTCATACGTGGCGTAATGATCATAGGACTGATCGGCGCCTTAGCTAATATCCTTGAACTGAGAAGCCTTTCCTGGATAATTGGAAAACTTTTGAGCGCTTTCATTATCGTCATTCCAATCCTGTTCCAGCCGGAACTGAGGCACATGCTTGAAGAGCTTGGCAAGGGACACCTGTGGAAAGTTGACAACAACGAAGAGATGGTAGACATAAAAGCCGAGAATCTTACCAAGGCCATGCTTTACTGCAAATCCCAGAGGATAGGAGCCCTCTGTGTACTTCAGAGAAACACCAGCCTCAAAGAGGTTTGGAGGACTGCTGTCTCACTCAAGGCGGACATAACGGAGGAATTGATGGTATCCATCTTCTGGCCGGGGACGCCTCTTCATGACGGTGCAGTAGTTATCGACCAGAACAACATCATAGCAGCAGGCTGTTATTTGCCCCTCACGGAAAAAACCGACATTTCAAGATGGTATGGGACCAGGCACAGAGCTGCCCTTGGTGTTACAGAGATGTCTGACGCTTTGGCAATAGCTGTATCTGAAGAACGAGGGGAGATCACAGTTGCTGTTGGCGGCAGGCTTTCCAAACCATTGAGCGAGGCTCAGCTAAGAAGCATTTGCGGACATTATTTCAGCTACGAAGGCAGAGGTTCCAACTTTATGGACAGGCTTAGGGAAGAGATAGTACAGCAGTGGCCGGGGAGTGTTCCCAATGAAGAATAACAGCATTAACAACGGAGACAGTCCAAAAAAATTCCAGATGATACAGGATATTGGTAAAAAATATGCTGAAAAGCTCAACCGCTGGATCAGTATACGCGGAACGGGCAGGCTTAGGTCAAACCTTGGCCTTTTTGCTGTCTCTCTTGCGATCTCACTTATGCTCTGGGCTTTTGTCGCATGGGACGGAAACAGTGACGGAACTCGTTCTATGTCCGCAAGCATTGAATACCTGAACCTTCAGAGGGGATACTCAATGTACGAGAACACACGGAAGGTGGAAATAAGACTTGCAGGAAGGCTAAATGCTCTTTCAAGAGTTGAACAGACAGACATTACTGCGAGGGTGGACCTTCAGGGACTGCAGCCCGGAAAATACAGCCTCCCCATCAACATCAGCACACCTCCTTTCGTAAGATTAAGAAGCTGGCAGCCATCAACAGCAGATGTTGAAATATACAGGCATGTAGAGCGTACGGTAAGTATCTCTCACAGAGTCGAAGGAAATTTACCGGAAGGCATGGCCATTTCTTCATTAAACATCCTTCCAAAAGAGGCTGTGATAAGCGGTCCGGAATCCGATGTACTTGCCGTTCAGGCTCTAGAGACCGTTATTCCAGGTTCAAAGATAAAAGACGGTGAGAGCATGATGCTTCCGGTCACAGTTTCAAGCACTTCCGGCAGTGCCGACAGGATCACAATAACGCCAAAGCAGGTGGGAGTCACAGTCAACCTCGAAAACGAGATACTGAGGGAGAGTATTCCTGTCGAGGTCTCTGTCGTTGGAACACCCGCCGATGGATATGAACTCGAATCTGTACTGGTGATCCCGGAGAGCGTCGCTATCAAAGGAAAGAGCACTGCAGTCAAAAAGATGACGTCGCTTGTTCTTCCCCCCGTCGATATCTCCGGTCTGGACCAGAACCTGAACCTGATGCTTCCCCTCCAGCCCGTAGAAATGACGCCTGAAGTAGAGATCAGCGGTCCGGACAGGGCAAGGGTAGAAATATACATACGGAAAAAAATAGCAGAGAAGACATACAACAACGTAGGGGTCATGACCGAGGGCTCCGTACAGGGAAAAGAATGGAAGATCTCACCGCAGTTTGTAAAGCTTACTATCCAGGGTACAAAGTCAGAAATTGACGCGCTTTCGTCTGGCGCTGTCCCTTGTGATCTTTATGTTGACGTATCCAACATAGTATCAAAGCAACTTAACCTGCCGGTACTCGTGAAAAATCTTGGCTCCGATTTTAAAGTCCTGAGGATAGAACCTGAACAGGTAACGGTAACAGCAGTGGATTAGGGGCATGGACAAGGCGGCAAGCCATAGGCAAGCAGTCGGCAAGCCATAGGCAAGCGATTGTAGGAGCGGTCAAACGATCGTCAAACAGTAGTCAAACGGTCGTTAAAAGCGGGCGGAGACCGCATCCGCTGGGAGAATTGCGGCGTGAATCATGCCGCGGGGAATTTGTAGCCTTACAATAGTGAAGCTGCCGGAAGCCCCTCAGCGTGAAGCTGTGGTGAAGCAATGGTGAAGCGGTTGTAGGGGCGGACAAAAATCTGGCAAGCAATAGGCAAGCAATAGGCAAGCAGTTGTAGAACCCTTAAGACACGAACTAAAATCTCCGTCGTTCCCGAATGGGTCCATCGGGAATCCAGCGGCTTTTGGTTAGGCTTTAAAAAGCTAGTGATAGCAAAGATCTAAAGACACTGGATCCCCGATATAAGCACTCGGGGAAGACGGAGTGAGAAGCATAGGGGGACCACGGGTAGAGAAAAATGGTTATCACAATAGTTTGACTACTGTTTGACAACCGTTTGACCATAGTTTGACAGTATTTTTAAAACGACTGTTAGACAACTGCCGTTTGACCATTGTATGACAACATATTAAATAACTGCTTCACAATTATTAAAGGATCAAGGGGTGTCTTTATTGGAAAATTCAAAGGTAAGGCGCATGTTTGGCACAGACGGTGTCAGGGACATTGCAAACAGGGGGATGATGACGCCTGAAATCGCGATGAAGCTGGGAAGGGCATTTACGCTTTTTCTTTTGAAAAGGGGCAATTCTAAGCCTAAGA
>JAAYHA010000102.1 GCA_012727545.1 Synergistaceae bacterium
ACAGGAAAAGCTTCAGCCGGTGAGATAGCAGCGGTCTATGGACTCTCCAGCTCACGAAACGGTGATGTTCTTGGCAGCTGTTCCCATGTAAGGAATGAGGTAAACATAGCATGCCCCTCGATGCGAGTCAGACTTATGCCGCGATCTGAAAAAGATTACCCCGCTCTTCTTGAGGCTGTAAATCAGATCAGTGCTGAAGATCCTCTCATTGATGTTATCTGGGAACAAAGCACAGGAGAACTGATATTATCTGTGACAGGAAGGCTGCAGATAGAGGTGATAGAAGCTTTTCTAAAGGAAAGGACCTCTATCGACGCAGTTATCGGGTCACCGCAGGTCATATATAAAGAGAGGCCTTCCCGCAGTGGATCGGGATATGTCGAGTATACTATGCCAAAACCATGCTGGGCTGTTCTTCGTTTCGAGATAGAACCTCTTGAAACGGGCTCTGGGGTTATCTTTGAGAGCAGGGTACGTAACGAGAAAATTTTTACAAAGTATCAGCTCCAGGTCGAACAGACGATCCCTGAGGCACTCCGTCAGGGACCCAAAGGATGGCAGGTAACAGACATTAAGATAACCCTGGTCGATGGAGAACACCATGTCGCCCATACCCATCCTATGGATTTTATCCTGGCAACTCCAATAGGGATAATGAACGCCCTGACAAATACCGGAACAGATCTGATGGAGCCGATCTACAGGTTCAGGATAACCTACCCTGAGGAAATGTCAGGCAAGGTCATTGGTGAAATAATCGGTATGAGGGGAACTTTTGATTCTCCGTTGATCAGAAAAGGAACAGCTGTCATGGAAGGAAGGTATCCAGTAGCAGAAGGAATTGATTTTCCTGCCAGGTTTTCATCAATTACGGGGGGGCGAGGTACGGTGAACACATTTTTTGACGGTTATGATCTGTGTCCGCCCGGAGTGGGCATGGAAGTGCCATTCAGGGGGATCAGCCCTGCCGACAGGGAAAAATATATTTTGCATAAAAGGGGAGCAGTCCTTTAAATTTATACCTTATAATGTTGATACATTCATTATTTCATTTCTGAACCGATTTGATACAGCGGGGAATTCAGGGGGTATTTGGAATGACACAGAAAGACTACACACTTGCGGCTACGATAAGGGTAAGGTATAGCGAGACTGACCAGATGGGAGTCGTATATTACGCAAACTACCTTGATTGGTTTGAGGTTGCCAGGACGGAGTTTTGCCGCCTCAGTGGCATCCCCTATTCAAAATGGGAAGAAGATGGACTTATCCTTCCTGTAGTCGAGACCCACTGCCGATACAAACACCCTGCGAGATATGACGATCAGATACAGCTATGGTGCAGGATAACAGATGTGAAGATATACAGCGTGACATTTGAATACAGGCTGTTGAGGGCATCTGATTATAAACTGATCGCTGAGGGCTGGACAAAACATGGATGTACAAATTGTGAGGGACGGCTCTATAAAAAGGAACACCCCTTTTATAACTGGTTGATGTCTCAGGAACAGTCGGAGCAGTCGGGAGAATAGTTAAGATCAGAAAGAGGAGAGGTTTTTCATTAATAGAGCTCCTTGTCGTGATGCTGATCATGGGAGTTATTGCAGGAAGTTCTTCGGTTATTTTCTCTGAATCAAAGGATGGGAACAAATTGATCGGAGAAGAGGCTGACAGTTTTGCCTTATGGCTGACAGACCGAATGTCAAGAGCACAGTTTGAGGAATGCAACTTTAAACTCTCAATGTCTCAGGAAGGGACCGGGAACACATCTTTTAGGCTTTACTGGCAGGG
>JAAYHA010000103.1 GCA_012727545.1 Synergistaceae bacterium
ACTCAACTCCCTGGGCGATCCTTATTGCGCCTGAACCAAGGACCGCTATGCCTCCCTCGCTCTCTTCCCACGGATCGCTCTTTACTCCATAAGCTGCGTAGTAGTAGCCTGAACCGGATGGGAATTCTCCTGCACATCCGTCTACTTCACGATAACCTGTGTGGCAGTTTTCTGACTCAAGTATCTTCAATGTCTCTTCTTTTGATATTCCGGCAGAAGCTGAGATACGGCTTATAGACATTCCATGCAACCTTGCAGAGACGACATTTCCGTTTACAGGACCGTCTTCTTCAAGGTATTTTTCAGCCAGCTGTATCTTATTGAGCTGTTCTAAGAAATATTTTCTGATATGGGTCCTTTTTGACATCTCGTCAACAGATACCGAGCTCCTTCTGAGAAGCTCTGTGATGGCTTCAAGCCTAAGGTAGGTAGGGGCTGTTATCTGTTCCCAGAGCTTCCTCGTCTCCCAAGAACGCATCCTCCTGTCAGGAAGATACCTTCCCCTTTCAAGGGAACGGCAGGCCTTAACAAGTGCCTGAGCAAATGTTGCTCCGAGTGCAAGGACTTCCCCCGTGGCTTTCATCCTGGGACCGAGAGAGGAATCAGCCTGCGGGAAGGTGTCAAAGGGCCATGAAGGCACTTTTACCGCAACATAATCAAGTGCAGGTTCTGACAATGCGCTGCCCGCGCCCGTGACCGGATTTGCCATTTCAGTAAGGTTAAGGCCAATGGCAATTTTTGCAGCCATCCTTGCAATAGGATATCCTGTCGCCTTGCTAGCAAGGGCACTCGACCTGCTTGCCCTTGGATTTACCTCTATAACGTAGTATTCGTTGCCATCCGGAGAGAGCGCAAACTGGACGTTGCACGCGCCGCGGATCTCAAGAACATCCACTATCTTCAGAGCTGCGGTCCTGAGCATCTGCCATTCCCTGTCTGTGAGGGTAAGTGCCGGGGAAACCACTATGGAGTCTCCCGTATGGACGCCCATGGGATCTATGTTCTCCATGCTGCATACCGCAAGAGCATTTCCAATATTGTCCCTGACAACCTCGACTTCTATCTCATGCCAGCCTTCAAGATAACGTTCGATCAGAGCCCTTCCGACAGGAGATGCCGTAAGGGCATCTTCCACCTGGACTACAAAGTCTTCTATGTTCCTTACCACTGAGTTGCCCGACCCTCCAAGCGTGAAGTCCGGGCGAAGTATAAGCGGAAGCGGCGAATGCATCGCAAATTCCTGAGCCCCTGCTACAGAAGATATGCCCCTGCTAGCGATTATGGGCTGATCTGCATCTATCATAGCCTTCCTGAAAGGTTCCCTGCCTTCGGCACGTTCGATCGCATCCGGCTGTGTGCCAAGGACTTTGCACCCATATTTTTTCCACATCCCTCTTTTGTCGCACTCCATGCAGAGGTTAAGTCCCGTCTGTCCTCCGAGCGTGGCTACTACTCCATCGGGTCTGTATTCGGAAAGGATCTCCTCAACTACTTCGGGCAGGAGGGGTTTTATGCATACTATGTCTGCTACTGTCAGGTCCGTCTGGATAGTGGCCGGGTTGCTGTTGAGAAGTATAACTTCGCAGCCTTCTTCTTTGAGTGCACGGCATGCCTGGCTGCCTGCGTAATCAAACTCGGCTGCCTGACCTATGCGTATTGGACCGGAGCCAAGGACAAGTACTCTTTTTATGCTGTTGTCTTTCATCTTTATCTCTCCCCTGACTCGCGAACGTCTGAGACAAAATCATCAAATATATATCCTGCGTCTTCCGGTCCCGGTGATGCTTCCGGATGAAACTGGACGCTGGACGCATCAAGATCCTTGTGTAGCAGGCCTTCGACAGTTCCATCCCCAAGGTGCCTGAATGAGACATCAAGTCCGGTCCCTTTGAGGCTCTCTTCTGTAACGACATACTGGTGGTTCTGGCTTGTCAGTATTCCTCTTCCGGTGGAGGTGTCGATAACTGCCTGATTCGCTCCCCTGTGACCGTACCTGAGCTTATGTGTCTTTGCCCCGCAGGCTCTTGCCAAAAGCTGATGCCCCAGACAAATGCCAAGCACAGGTTTTTTGCCAAGGATCTTCCTTATCTCTCCTGCCTCGAACCCAAGCACGGAAGGGTCACCCGGGCCATTGCTCAATATGATGCCGCTGACGCCGCTGGAAAGAATATCATCTGCTTTCGTAGTGTTGGGAAACCTGACCACCCTGACCCCTCTTCCCGCGATGCTTCTCAATATATTTTCCTTCGCTCCGTAATCGATAACACCTATCGAAAGGGCTCCTTCCCCTATAACTTCGACCTTTTTGCATGAGACCTTGCTTACCATGTCATGAGGAAGTTCTTTTATTTCAGGAAGAGCGGGCTTGTGATCAAGCCTTCCCATTATTGAACCAAGTTCACGGATCTTTAATACAAGCTGTCTCGTATCCGCTCCGTCTACCAAAGGCGTTTCGTTTTCAGCCATCCATGAACTGAGAGAGCCAAACCGTCCATTTTCTGTTTCATCAAGGCTGGATACCAATGCTGCAGAAAGCCAAACTCGTCGTCCCTCAAGCCTCTCTGTGTCGACTCCGTATATCCCTACGGGAGGGAATGCAAAGACTACGATCTGTCCGCAGTAAGAAGGGTCGGAAAGTGTCTGAGGATAGCCGCACCCTGCAGTAGTGAATACGACTTCGCCCTCTACCGGGGCTTTGAGTTCGCCTTTTCCGCTCCAGACAGTTCCGTCAGCAAGGGTAAGGAACAGGTTGCTTTTCATGTTTGGTATCTCCTTTGTCTTCTATAAAATAGGAAATTTATTTCAAATTTCTTCCCGGCAAAATAGTTTTCTAAACCTAAAATTTAGTTTTGTTTATTATGTATTTTTACCTGTGGTTCAAAGTTCTTGAGTATTATAACGTTGAATCTTGATTCGTCAAGAGTATTTATTTGATTACAAATCAAGTTACAGCAAAAGTTCAATCGGTTGCACAAT
>JAAYHA010000104.1 GCA_012727545.1 Synergistaceae bacterium
ATGCCATATGGAAGACCTACGATAACTTCCCTGAGGTTTCCGTATTCATAGTCTACATATACCGGTGTTCCGGATGCCTCTGCTGATGAAAGACCAAATGATAAAAACAAGCTGAGAATGACTAAAATGAGCATCGATGATCCTAAGTTCATTAATTTCCCCTCCAGGAGACAGGCAGATGGTGAAGTCTGTTGAAAGTTGTGAAGGATATGTTTTTTGAAAGTTTCAACGGGCATGTGGTGATATACCCCCAATTGCTTCAATGTAAGTATAAATCGAAAGAGGGATGGCGGCATAGCACAATTTTTCAAATTTTTTAATATGAGCGATGAGAAAACAAGATGCGTATAAATCGGCTGAAAATGCGTTAATATAATGGTCGGACAGGAAAGAGAGTGGAATGGATGGACATTTTTTCAGATCTTTTCTCGTATGATAAAAAATCAGACAGGAGCAGGGCGAAAGATGTTTCTCCCTTCAGAGTCGTTTTTGAAAAAAGAGCCATCGCTCAAACGCTTATTATTACAGCATTTACACTATCAATGCTGACTGCAGTCGCCCTTGTGTGGCCATGGGATGACCTTCCGCACAGAAGACCGTTTGACATGGTTTTGAAGCTGATCATCTCCGGGCTGGCCGCAGCGGTGGCAGAGGAAATATTCTTCAGGGGCTGGATGCAGCCGACACTGAGGAGGAGATATTCAGCGGCAGTTTCAATAGTTGCCGTAAATCTTGTGTTTGCACCTCTGCACCTTATCGCCGCCCCCTATTTTATTTCGCTTCTGACCTTCTTCCCCGGCCTTATAATGGGGTGGCTGCGTGAGAGATATGGAAATATCCTGCCCTCAATAATTTTTCATTTCCTGGGAAACGTCTGGGCTATCTGGTTTTTCCCCTCGCCCTTTTAAAGTTATAGGATATCAAGGCGGCGATGTGTAAAATTAAATGGTAATATATTAAAATAAGATTACAAAACTTACAGAACAAAGGGGACAGGCAGATTCTTATGAAAACGAAAAAATTCATTGATAAACGGCGTGGCTTTACTCTGATAGAAATAATGGTCGTCGTTGTGATCATTGGTCTCCTTTCGGCTCTTGTCGGTCCCAGACTGATCGGACAGAGTGAAGAGGCAAAGATAAAGACTACAAGGACCCAGATAGCACAGCTTGAGCAGGTTTTGGGCCTTTTTCATCTGGATAACGGTTTTTACCCGACAACAGACCAGGGGCTTTCTGCCCTTGTGAAACCGCCGACCACTCCTCCGGAACCGCTCAATTACAAAAAGAACGGTTATATGAAAAAGGTTCCAAAAGACGCCTGGGGCAGAGAATTTATTTATGAATCCCCCGGCCGGAACGGAGATTTCGACCTCTTTTCATACGGGGCGGATGGGCAGGAAGGCGGAGAAGACTCTAACTCTGACATAACGAACTGGGAATAGCGAAAAGGCGCAGTCTGTTCAGGCTGCGCCTGTATTTTTAGCAACATGCCGCATCCTTATTTGAGAGGGACAGCGAAGGAATGGAAAAGTTAGCTGCAATAATAAAAAAGCATAAGAAAACGTTGATGATCTTCTCTCCGTTTACTGTTGTCGCAGCTGCAGCGTTATTGCTCTATGCGGCAGGCGAAATGTACCTTCATGTCCCGGGAAGCGCTTCAGGTGAGGATGTCGTCTCAATAGGCGGAAGAGACCTTCTTAACATGTCTAATCTCACTCCTCCCGAGAGGGAACTATACCAGACACTGTCCAAAAACGGCGGAATAATAAC
>JAAYHA010000105.1 GCA_012727545.1 Synergistaceae bacterium
AAAAAAGTTAACACCATGATCATCATCTCTATCCTTATTTCGGCAGGAGGCTTTGTCTCATATGCATCGGCATCTGAGATCGTTGCAGTCCCCCTCAATCCCAATTTTGTGGAATGGCAGAAGAAAATGGATACAGCGAGAACATCAACACAGGAAAAAGGGAGCACCGGCGATTCTCCTGCAGAGAGTCCCCAAGGATATGCGCCTTCCCCGGTAAACTGGTCACACCTTGACAACAAGGTCATAAGCGTTTACGGCGATGCGGATCATATCCTGAGAAGGGGTTCCGACATACCCGCCAGCTATGACCTGAGGCCTGAGATGCCTGCCGTAAGGGATCAGGATCCATTCGGGACCTGCTGGACCTTTTCTGCGATGGCTGCCGCAGAATCCAACCTTATCCACGAAAAAGCCATACTGACCAAGGACAACGCAGACCTTTCTGAATGGTATCTTGCTTATTACGGATATAACGATGAATCCAACGAATTCCCTGCCTTCACATATCCGTCCTCTCTGGAATACTACAATGTAGGCGGAGATGACTGGAGATCTGCTGCCATCCTGACAAGGGGGACCGGCTTCCTTGAGGGATCCTCCGCAGCATATCCTACCAGTGCGGCTGCTGCTTACACACCCGATGTACAGGCAAGAAAGTATAAACTCAATAACGTCCTTTATCTGGGGAACCTCGGAGAAAGGGAGGTGCGGCTGAAGGATGCCCGCATCAACACCGTCAAAGAGGCCATAATGGAGTACGGTGCGGTAAGCATAGGGATATACCAGGGAAGTGACGAATTATATCTCAATCCAACAACGAAAGCATACTATATTGGTACGACGGAGAATAGTCCCAATCACGCTGTAACAATTGTCGGCTGGGATGATGATTATGCCACATCAAATTTCAACGCATCACCCAGGCCAACCGAGAATGGTGCCTGGATCGTCAGAAACAGCTGGGGAAGTTCTTGGGGGGCTTCAGGCCATTATTACGTTTCCTATCAAGAAGGTTCTTTGAATGACGGCGTTGTGTATGACACAGTGGCTGCCCCGGACAAAGAGAAGATCTACCAGTATGACCCGCTCGGACTGTGCAGGTTCGTGACATATGAGTCTGCGGACCCTGTCTGGTTCGCCAACATATTCACGGCATCGCGCAATGAGAAGATAAACTCAGTATCCTTCTACACAAGCCACGCTAACAGCACATGCACCGTTAAGATATACAAAGACTGCGGAAGTGACCCTACGGGCGGGGCTCTTGCGGCCCAAAAAAGCGTGACGGTCGCTGCTCCCGGATACAATACGGTCGAGCTTGATGAAGAGATCGACGTGCTAAAGAACAGGAAGTTTTCGGTCGTTGTAAGCGTAGCGCTTCCCGAACCGACAAGTTCTTCACGCAATAACGCGGGAGGGTCTGCTTCAAGGACGACGGTATTGAGCTCTCCCGCTATCCCGGTTGAATACCCGATAACCGACTATTCTGAGAAGGCGGACGCCTCGGCGGGCCAGAGCTTTATCTCTTCGGACGGGATAGAATGGAAGGATCTGACGGAAGAGTCCGGGTATGGAAATGCCAACGTATGCATAAAAGCTTTCGGAACTTCGGAACATGATCCTGCAGGAAGCAGCAGCGGCGGCTGTTCGACCGGACCGGTGATGCTCATATTGCTTGGTCTTGGAGTCCTGCCTCTTATTTATAAGGGAAGGAAGCAGTGACATCAGATAAAAAGGTCTCTGGAAAGATAAAAACCAGCAATACTTTTAATATATAATATTCAATGAGGGCTGTGTTTATTTAACCGGCCCTCTTTTCTTAAATTGATCAAGAAAGGAACTCATCCTGATGATTTTTTTTGTGAGAAGCGGTCCGGAGACTATAGTATTTACTTTCACCGGGAATTTCGACAAGGCTGAAAAGATATTGCTCGGTTGGGGTGAATATGCCGGCAGCGATATAGAAGAGGCCTTCTCCCTTTCCGGAGAGTTCAGCAGGATAGTGATCGCAAGGATCATAAAGGGGCCC
>JAAYHA010000106.1 GCA_012727545.1 Synergistaceae bacterium
GACAGCTGAGAAAGCCGATATTTCGGCCATACACTGCATAAGCTGTCTGAGAAGGAGGTTAGAGGGATGAAGACCCTTGCAGTGATCCCCGCAAGATTTGCCAGCACAAGACTTCCAGGAAAGCCCCTCGTTACGATAGCAGGGGTGCCGCTTGTAATAAGAGTTCTCTCAAATGTCAGCAAATGCAGAAGTGTCGACAGGGCAGTCGTCGCTACAGACGATGAAAGGATTGCCGCGCTCGTCCGTGAGAACGGAGGAGAGGCAATGATGACCCCCGATCTTCCAAGCGGAGGAGACCGTGTTGCATGGGCCGCAGAGAGGATCCCCTCAGAATATGTAATAAACGTGCAGGTGGATGACCCCCTTGTCGGCAGCGACATGATAGACCCTCTCATTGAGGTGCTGAACTCTGCCCCTGACGTATCACTCGCCCTTCTCGCAAAAAAGATCGAACGCGATGAAGAGATAACGTCATCCCACATAGTCAAGATGGTATTTGACAAAAATGGCAAAGCCCTCTACTTCAGCCGCTCCCCCATACCCTTTCCCCGGAGTACCGAAGGGAAATGGTACAAGCACATAGGACCGTACGCCTGGAGGCGTGATCTCCTCCTTGATTTTTCGAAATGGGAGCAGACCTCGCTTGAGAAGGCAGAGAGCCTTGAGATGCTCAGGGTCCTTGAAAGAGGCCATTCCATAAGGTGCATCGTGACGCAGCGCGACACTATCGAGATAGATACCCCGAACGACCTGCTGAGAATAGAGGAATACTTTTCCGGCCCCTGAAGTCCCGAGACATCCCAGTGAGCCTTGTCAGTCCGAAATTGGCAACTGAACTTTCATTTCGGACGCGGCGATGAGATGTCCCGTGCAGGGATATCAGAGAGACCTTAAGGAGAGGTGAAACATGGAAAAAATTCCATCTGATATAAAGGCTTTTGTAAATACCTCACCCTGGTGGAGAACAAGCTTCCCAACAGAGGTGGTATGTTCCGGCGACGGAGTCGGAGATTTGATAAAAAGAGTAAAAAGTGAGTCACGGAGACCCTTTTATGTCCTGGACAGCTCCCTCAGGGATCAGGAGGCATTTATCCCCCTTTTCGGCAGGACTCCAGCCTTCATTTTTGATGCGTCGGCCTCTGAACCCAGGACAGAGGATGTTGACAGGCTTGTAGATCTGATCGGCTCAGAGACTGGTCAACCGGACCTGATCGTGGCAGCGGGCGGAGGTTCAACGATGGACCTGGCAAAAGCAGCCGCGATCTGTACCGCAAATCCGGGGCCCTCGTCGGGATATCAGGGATATGACATGGAATTGAACAAAGGGCTTGATATATGGGTCGTTCCCACGCTTAACGGTACCGGGGCTGAAATAACTCCCATAGCCGTGCTGAGGGGGCCAGAAAAAAAACTGGGTATAAACAATAAATATGTCGGGCCTGCCGTCGCGTTTATCGATCCGCAGCTCTCCGCAGGAGCCCGGAGATATAACAGGTTCTTTACACTTATGGACTGCTACTTCCATCACTACGAGATCACAAAGAGCAAAACAAGCTCGGGAGAAGCGCTTGCAGATGCATCAAAGGGACTTACTCTCGCAAGAGACCCTCTCTCCCAAAAAATTGACGGATATGATGACGCAAAGGCAATAAAGGCTGCGATGGCTTCTGTCCTTGGAGGCAGCAGCAGCATCGGAGGAAGAGTGGGAGCAGCACATGCCCTTTCATACGGACTGAGCAATTCTTCTCCCACTCTTCCTCACAGTGTGGCTGTCACGATCTCGATGCTTGCACTGGAGGATATTTACCCTGACGGATATGCTGATACGCTGAAATTCCTTGAATCGAACGAAATGCATGTGCCGAGGGCTTCAGACTATGGGATAGGTGAAAAGGACATTGAAAAAATGACAAAGACCGCTCTGGGTATGGAGAAGCTCTGGCAGAGCTGTTTTGGCGTCAACTGGCGTGAGAAAGCAACTCCGGATTTTGTCAGAAGTGCCTACATAAAAATTACAGGAAAATGACCGCAGAATAAAATTAAAAAAAATTATATGACCGGGGAGGGATCATCATGGCAGGAACAGAAATATTTGGAATTGAAGAAATTCGGGTTCTGACAGATGTCATTGAAAGAAAAATGATACACAGGTACGGTTCTCACTCAGTGAGGAGCGGTATATACCGTGTTGAGGAATTTGAAGAAAAAGCAAAAAAAATCACCGGGTCGAAGCATGCTCTTGCCCTTACAAACGGCACTGCCGCACTTATAACAGCCCTCAAAGGAATAGGAGTAGGTCCGGGAGATGAGGTCATAACCTCTCCCTTTACCTTTATCGCCACAATTGAAGCTATCGTTGCATGCGGGGCTGTTCCGATCCTCGGGGAGATAGATGAGACTCTGGCTCTTGATCCTGTCTCAGCCGAAAAACTGATAACGAAAAAGACCGGGGCTTTGATTCCCGTTCACATGTTCGGTGCAGCGGCTGATGTTGATGCATTTGTCGAAATAGGTAAAAAATATGGCATCCCTGTTATCGAAGATGCATGTGAAGTGGTGGGGGGCACCTATAAAGGCAGATATCTGGGATCCATAGGGGATTGCGGGACCTGGAGCTTTGACCCCAATAAGACACTTACAGTCGGAGAGGGAGGACTCATACTCACTGACGATGAGGACCTCTGGTTCAAAATGGACTGTTACCATGACCATGGACACGTACACAGCAAGAAGCACGACCGGGGCGAGGAGGGCAAGTTCGGCCTGGGAGTAAATTACAGGCTGAGCGAGCTTCAGGGTGCGCTGGGAGTGGTTGCTCTGGACAAGATGCCTGCTGCGCTCGAAAAATTAAGAAGGACAAAGAAAAGGATCATTGATTCAGTGAAAGATACCGGGATAAAAGTTCGTCCAATGCACGATCTCGAGGGTGATACAGCCTCCCATCTGATATTCATGCTGCCTTCACCGGAGGCTGCTGTGAGCTTCAGGCGCGCAGCCGGGGAGACTGGGACCGGTTTCAGCATAATATCGGAAAACACATGGCACTACGCAAAGCACTGGAAGGCACTTGAAGAGATGGGGGAAAAGGATTTCTTCGGCACCAAGGCTCCCTCTTATGCCCCCGAAACAATGGCAGCGACAGAAGCCAAACTCAGCAGGGCGGTAATGACAGGGCTTAACATCAACATGAGCGACGAAGATACCGAACGGATCATCAACTCTGTGAGGTCCGGAGCTGAAACTGCACTTCGCTGACAAAACCTTGCAGGCAGTTGAATAAATCAGGGGAGCCGCAGACTTACGTCCGCGGCTCCCCTGATTTTAAGATCAAAATGGTTGCTGCCTCAGGCCTTCAATAAAGCGAGCCATCCTTTTCATCGCCTCTTTGAGCGTGTCAACAGAGTAGGCGTATGAGATCCTCACGTGTTTGTCTCCGCACTCACCGAATGCCGATCCCGGGACTACGGCAACGTTTTCTGCCTTCAGGAATGCCGTGCAGAAATCTTCAGAGGTCATTCCAAACTCCGATATGTCGGGGAAGACGTAGAAAGCCCCGTACGGCTCAAAGCAGGGAAGCC
>JAAYHA010000107.1 GCA_012727545.1 Synergistaceae bacterium
ACATCCCCTCCCGCGTACAGTGGTCAAGATGCGCGGCAACTATCCTTCCTTTATAAAAACGGTGGAGCAGCCAGAGCATTGCCACAGAATCCCCGCCGCCCGAAAGCGCAGCGACCATGCCCTCAGAGTCCCACCATCCCTGACGTTCCCCGGCGGCTTTCAACTTTTTATATGAAGCTGTAAGTTTTTTCAAATTCATTTCCCCCGGTGTATGCTTTATCGTCTGAGAATAGCACAAATTGATATTATTATGGACCCTAATATTTCCTATTTATCCTTTGCAGTGTATCTGGTGTTCTTTCCCCTGCCGTTTACAGCTATCATTTCTTTTTCGGTCAGAGTCCTGAGCAAGCGAACAGCTTTGCTCTGTGAGAGACCCAATTCAGCCTGGAGGTCTTTTCTTCCTGCATTATCATTCAATGCAATATAGTCCATTACCCTTCTTTCGTCGTGAGTCAACCTGTCGCGGTCTTCTCCTACCCTGCTTGTAAAGTTGGTATTGGGCAAAGTGATCCTGAATGCATTTTCAGAGACATCGATTGTCGGCTTTACCCTGAAATGGCTGTAAGAATCCATTATCTTCGGCATCCCAATGCCGTATGCCTCGATGAGGTGCAGCCTGTAAAAAATATCCCCAAGCCGTTCATTCCGAAGAACAGAAACACCGAGCATAAGGTCGCTGTATGCTATTCCTTTCGGAAGTCCTCCCAGAGAGACAAACTCGATCCTGTCTTCAAAGATGCTTATCAGGGTGCTCCCGCTGTAAGAATAATCTCTGTGAACGATCGCATTCAACAGGGCCTCCCTTACAGCTTCCCGGGGGAAATCGCGCTTATCGACCCGTCTGAGTCCCAAAAACTCAGAACTTGTCCGGTTCAGGCGGTCTATATATGCAAATATTTCATCTGCCTGCTTCAAAAGCGAGCCCGAAAATTCTATCCGGTCCTTCAAAAGTGTCTTTCCCGTTCCATCAAAAACAGCAGCCTTTGCAGTATGCCTGCACTGGTCGGAAATAAACAGTCCGAGGTTAGAGAATGCCCCGTCCTCGCCGATGATGCCCAGAGATCTCTTTTGTTCCGTTCCGAATTTTATGTTTTCATCCTTAAAAACTTTTGAAGCGAATTCAAAAGTCAGTTCCTGTTCAAGGGAGCGTGTCCTCTCATAACTCTCCCCCCCTGTTTCCCTGATCATTTTAAGGATCATGCTCTGCGTGGCCGGAACAGTAGAGGGTCCCTGCCTCACATAGACCCCCTCAGGCCGTATCCCTTTACGGGCCAGATAATACGGAGGAGCCGTGCCTCTTTGAACGGTTATGGCAATTACACTCTTTCCTTTTTCAATTTTCTGTTCGCAGTCGATGAACATTGTTACATCAGGCCTGACAGCATCCCTGATGCTGTTCATCGTCCTGAGCATTATCTCATCTGCGTCTTCGACCCCGACAACTGTCCCATCATCTGCAACACCGATATAGATCTCTCCTCCATCGGTATTGGCAAATGCGATAACAGTCTTACTGATATCCGCAGTGTATTCGCTTTTGAATTCAGTAGTTGTACTCTCTCTCTTCAATTCGATCACCTCGCCGATCCGGTAAGTCCATTATATCCGTTCTGATCAGATTTGAACAGTAAGTGATTAGAATCGGTTAGAATGAGAAGGGCAGCCGTTGACCACGGGGGATCAATGGGAAATCAGTTGGAAATCAATGGGTAGTCGATGGGAAGTGACGGCAAGCGGCAGGAAAGGCGGGCGGCAAGTGGCGTGCCGCGGGAGTCTATTGGGAATCGGTTGGTTAGAACCTAAGAGCATATTCATTTCGTTTTCACGGCATGGGCCTGGGCAAAAGAAAAAAGCCCCGGCCAAAGGCAGGGGCTTGAATATTCTGGAGCGGAAAACGGGACTCGAACCCGCGACCTACGGCTTGGAAGGCCATCGCTCTACCAGCTGAGCTATTTCCGCGCAACGGAGG
>JAAYHA010000001.1 GCA_012727545.1 Synergistaceae bacterium
GGAACAACGGAGAGGGACCGGGTCTTAAGGTTCCACGACCGCTCAGCCATGCTCAGCTATTGCTCAGCAGCTTCTCCTCCGCACTTACACATCATATCTGCGAAAACATATCCTGCATGTAGTCCTTTATATTTGCAGGGTTAAGCATGTTGTACTTCTCCTTAACAGAGGAAAAATACTTGTCAATAGCCTCTTTCTGGATGATGACATCAGAATTCGCACCTGCGGCCAGTCCTCCTCTTGCAGTGACCCAGGGCGTTTCTGTATGGGTAAACGACTCAAGTGTTTTCCCGCTATAGCAGCAAACATGCCTGATAATACTGTCAAGAAGGATCTTTTCTTCCACAGAAAGCAATGAGTCATCCGGCTCATTAACTTTATCTATGGGGTCAAAACAGTAACATTTATAACGGTCGTAGATCTCCGGGTAGACAGGGCCATGTACCCATGCCTCACATTCTTCGGCAAATAAGAACGACCTGTAAAACGCAAAATGGAACCCCTGTACATAATAGAGAACTTTTTGGAGGGACAGAGGTGTGATGTCACAACACTTCGACAAAAGGTAATCTACAACTGCATCAATTTTAGACCGATTCCCGACAGAGATATCCGGCAGATTTTTCGTCGCTGCCATGCTTTTTTTATAAGTTTTGTCGCTTATTAATCTTTCCTTGCTGCTTTCAAGCAAGGATAGGTAATAGCGGGGGTCGGAATAAATCTTTTTCAGTATCTCTGAATACTGCTTTGTTGGCATATCTCCGTCATAATATCGACTGAATGTCTGTTCTCCCCATCCAAGCAAGAGAGAGAGAGGCCTTTTACCGATGCCGTACTTTTTCGGTATGGCCCTTATTTCCTCGAGAGAGACGATATCGTTCTTTTGACGATAGACATCATACAGAGCCTTCAAATTATCGTCTTCAAGTTTTGCAACATAAACTTCGCTGGCGCATTTTTCACAATATGCTTTCTGTGAAACGAATCCATAGGCTTCGCCCTTCAGTATTGCGGTTTCTTTATTTTTTACTACAGTAAATTTAACATCTTCTCTGCACACTGGGCAAAAAACTGTACTATCGCTCATAATGATCACCCCTTTTGACTACGATTGTCATCTAAAACAATGACCTATCGGTTTGTTTCGTTCGTGGAATGAAATTACCACTATCCTGCTCCCGCTCTTACATTCAATAATGTTGAATTTAATGTAAATATCGACCAGTTTTTCTTCGTCATCTATGTTAAACAATCTGACCTGCGGACAAAAAACATAAAGCGTTTCATATTCAAATCCGATATTTGTGTTTTGAAGCGAATGACAAAAATCTTCCGGCCTGATCCTAAGAAGTATTTGTATCTGCTTTTTGGATGAAATGTTATATTCCCGAATGAAGTCTAGATTTTCTTGCCTGTTGCTGTTTATTGCGATCGTGTATCTGCCTGTTCGAATACAGCTTTGAATTTCGAATAATATCTCTGAAATTTCCTTTTTAGAATAATTCTGATCATAATGTATGCTCATCGGAAGTCCTCCATGTGCAGCAATAATACATTATATTGCATACACAGTCAAGATTTATGTATCAATTAGTGCATATTTATATGCGGCGTTGGGCACGCCGCGGGGAAATTGCGAGGAGAACACTCGCGGAGAATTTGCAGCTGAGAAACGCTGCGGAGAATTTGCTGAATAAACCTTTCAGCGGAGAATAAAGGCTTAATCTTTAAAGATTAAATTCACCGCCGGATGGGTCTTCCGGCAAATTCACCGCAATGCGAAGCGAGCAAATTCCCCAGCGTCCACAGGACGCGAATTCCCCGACCCTGCCCTTGGCCCCTACAACCGTTTGACTACTGTTTGACAATTGTTTGACTATCGTTTGACCGTTTTTACAACTGCTTGCCAACTGCTTGCCTACGCTTGCCAACCGCTTGCCAAAATCACCTAAACCGATTGTTTGACTATCGTTTGACCGTTTTTACAACTGCTTGCCGACTGCTCGCCTATTGCTTGCCAGTATTTATTGCCGCAAATCACCGTGATGCGAAGCGAGCAAATTCTCCGCAGCCTAAAGGCTGCAATTCCCCCAGCGGATGCGGTCTCCGCCCGCTTTTGACGACCGTTTGACTATTGTTTGACCACTGTTTGACTATAGTTTGACCGTCTTTTAAAACAACGGCTTCACTACCGTTTCACCATCGCTTCACGCGACCGTTTTTGTCGCAGCTTCACCACTGCACTGGGCAGTTTCTGGCTAAAACTCATACATTGTCCTATACTATAGACATACTATATA
>JAAYHA010000108.1 GCA_012727545.1 Synergistaceae bacterium
CCTTTATTGTAGCAAGAAATTCGCGATTATTCACCGTATTGCGTAATTTATCCAAAATAAGATTCAGAACTTCTGCTTCATCCATGTTGGTTATCTTCCTTCTCAGTGCCCAAATACGCTGAAGGTCATCGTCAGGAACCAACAGCTCTTCTTTCCTTGTGCCTGACTTAGTTATGTCCAGAGCAGGGAATATGCGCTGCTCTGATATCTTTCGTGATAAATGGACTTCCATGTTCCCGGTCCCCTTAAATTCTTCGTATATGACATCATCCATCCTGCTGCCGGTTTCAACAAGTGCCGTTCCTATTATAGTAAGACTTCCGCCAAATTCAATATTTCTTGCGGCTCCAAAGAATTTTTTAGGGAAATATAGGGCTGCCGGATCCATACCCCCGGAGAGAGTCCTTCCCGATGGGGGAACGATAAGATTTGATGCCCTTGCCAACCTGGTTATGGAATCAAGCAGCAGGACTACATCCTTGGATACTTCGACCAGCCTCTTTGCTTTTTCAAGCGCAAGCGCTGCAACTCGCATATGCTCTTCTGCCGGCCTGTCAAAGGTGGAAGCAATGATCTCTCCATCGACAGAACGTGCCATGTCTGTAACTTCTTCCGGTCTTTCGTCGATAAGAAGCACCATCAGGATCACTTCAGGATGGTTGGTCGTGATAGCATTCGCAAGATTTTTTAGAAGTGTAGTTTTTCCTGCTTTCGGCGGAGATACGATAAGGGCCCTCTGTCCTTTGCCTATCGGGGCAAAAAGGTCTACCATCCTTGTAGATATGATTTTTCTGTCTGTCTCCAGATTTAATTTTTCGTCAGGGAAAATGGGGGTAAGTGATTCAAATTGTGGTCTTTTTCTTGCTGCTTCGGGATCGGTAAAATTAACATTTTCTACCCTCAGCAGTGCTTCGTAATGTTCCTGTTCCTTGGGCGGGCGGATTATACCCCAGACTACATCTCCATTCCTCAGTCCAAATCTGCGGATCTGCGAAGCAGAGACATATATGTCGTTACTGCTCGGAAGAAGTCCGGATGGCCTTAGGAAGCCATAACCTTCAGAGAGGCACTCAAGTGTTCCTCCATTGAACCTGTATCCCATCGTTTCAGCCTGGGTCTTGAGTATGTCAACGATCAGGTCATCTTTACGCCTGGCCGAAATTGAAGTAACGCCTATCTCTTTTGCGATCTTCCTCAGTTCAGCCAACGTCTGTTGTGCCAGAAAATTGAACCCTAATTTAGGGTGGGTGTGCTTGTGCTGTTTGCCATATCCGTTACCGTTGTTGCTTCCATTCTGTTCTTTGTCTGCCTCAGGATTTACTACAGGTACAGTTTCGGAAGTGGTTTCAGGGAGCGGGGCTTCCTTTAAGGCCACGTCTGTCTCTGCAGCAGATGCCACCTCATTCACGGATCCGGCTGCAATAACACTCTTTTCTGGTTCATTCGTCTGGTTGGGTGCTTTTTCATTTTTTGCCGTGGAAGAACTTCTGGTCCTTGTTGTTTTTTTCTTTGGTTCTTCAGCGGTTTCACTTTTTTTTCTTGGCAACTTCTCTGACCTCCCGGTCTAGTGTCATTTTCTTCTGGCTATTTCGAACTTGATGTCCGACCATACTTTTGCAGGCGTGGAAACAGTAACTCTATATGATCCTACCGGAAGAGGAGTACCCTCTTCCCTTAAGAGATAAAACGTTCTTACTCCATCTTTGGTCATTAACTTAAGAGGCTCAGAGAGGACCAGCTCATTGCCGTAATACCATGAAACCTCCAAGTGGCTGCCTTCTCGTGCGGAAGAATACTTCAGCCACAAACATATCTGACTTGGACCGTAGGGGATGCTGTTGCCGATCAACAGAGGCTCGCGGTTATCTCCAAGTTCCTGGCAGATCACTGCCTCTTCGACCTTAAAAAAACTTGAGAACGGACCGACCTTTAAGCTCCACGTCACCAGCATAAGCAGAAGGATCACGCTGAAACCCAGGAACATTATCGGTCTCTTAGCTGACTTATCCGTATTGATGTTTTTCATGCAGTACCACCAATCTCTAACCTAGCATTTTACCATGAGTGTCGAAAAAAACAAAAATCATGAACAGAATTTATGCCATATTCCGTATAGTTCCGAAATAATTGCTTCGTGCACTTCTATCTCGAAACCATCCACTGTAAGTTCTGTTTTTTTGCTTATGCCGTCCACTGCCTTTTTCTCGATAAGTGCTTCAAGCATCAAGCGCTCATCCTCTTTACATGGCCCCAGCCACTCTTTCCAAACATACGAGAGGGCCGCACTTAGTGCATAACAGCCCCAGTTGCTGACATCTACCGGTATTGTTACGTCTGTACGTATGACAGAAAGACACTTCCTGAAGTCCGGCCTGATATCACATATTTCTGAGACAAAGTTGCCCATCCCAACTTCATTTCCTCCGTCGCCTATTCCGACAGTAAAAATATTTTTTCGCGAGCAAAGAACTGATATCCAGTCCAGTGTTGGTGTCCAGGCAGAGATGTCTTCGCTTCTCATATTATAAAATCTACCATCTGCCGCACGCCCCAGACGTTCTGTGAACACCACGGCATCAGGAGAATACGAATCAAGTTTATCAAAACGGTCTACTGCAACAACTTTTTCTTCAGGGAAACCGGCAGAAACTGCACACGCCCGGATTGCATCCACGCACAGATCGTCTGTCCAGATCTCTGTTTCAGCACCATGCTTCAAAAAAGCCCTTGCCAGGACAACTGCACCTCCGGGACCATCTGTTTCAGGCGCTCCGGAAGATGGAACGAAAAATCCCGAAACAACAGCGGCTCTTGATACCTCAGCTAAGTTTTCAGCGGCTTTTTGCCAGTATATGTTTTTGCACAGGTCCGATATTCCTCTTTTGCCTTTATTTGAAGCAACTGTCTTGATCAGTTCCTCGGCAAATTCTGACGGCAATCTGAATTCTTCCATTTTGTCCTCTTAAATGCTCAGTGTTTCGACAAGTCTTAGCATATCTTCGTCCAGGCCTCTTTTGGTTTCCCATGAAGTTTTGATGTCAGAAGAGACGATATTTCCATTGACCCTTCCGACCATCATTCCCCGTTCACCTCTCATGAGGAGTTCAACTGCAGCGGCCCCAAGCCTTGAAGCGAGCACGGTGTCAAAACATGACGGGGCTCCTCCTCTTTGAAGGTGACCAAGTACAACTATCCTTGGGTCATAGCTTCCCTGACCCTTCAGCTTCTCTGCAAGTTCTGAAGCAGACATGACTCCTTCTGCCATCACGATAATAGAATGGGTTTTACCCCTTTCTTTTGCATAGCTCAGTTTTTTACATATAGCCTCAATATCAGGAACGATCTCCGGAACAAGGACAAATTCCGCTCCGCAGGCAACACCGGTCTCCAGAGCAAGAAAACCTGAATTTCGTCCCATTACCTCCACAATAAACATCCTGTCATGGCTGGAGGCCGTATCCCGGAGCTTGCTTATGCACTCCAGAGCTGTATTGCATGCCGTATCAAAGCCAATTGTACAGTCTGTCCCAGCCATATCATTGTCTATTGTCCCCGGTATCCCGACAACAGTTACCCCTCTGCTGTGCAGTTCGTTAGCTCCTCGAAAAGAGCCGTCGCCGCCAATAATGACAAGGGCATCTATATCGTTTTCCCTGAGTTTTGAAACTCCTGCGTTTACTCCCTCGGGCTTTAAGAATTCCGGACACCTTGCTGTCCTCAGGATCGTTCCTCCATGGAGAAGTATCCCTCCTACTGAACTCCTTGTCATGGGGACAAGGTCGCCCTCCAGCAGACCTTCATACCCTCTCCTTATCCCGACAACATCAAATCCGTTGTAGAGAGCCGTACGTGTCACAGCCCTTATCGCCGCATTCATGCCAGGAGAATCTCCTCCGCTTGTCAGGACACCGATCCTTTTTAACATGACTTACGCCTCCCTGTTTGCTTGATAGTGCAATATTTATTATCGAGCATGCTGTCTTTGTGTCGACCTATTTCACTTTTTAGGAAGAACCTCTATATTTTCACCCATGATGCTTCATTTTCCTGTGATGGTACCCTTCTTGACCATACTAGTGCGGATGAGACCTTTCCCCCTGCCATTTCCACTGCTCTTATTGCCGCGCGCAAAGTATTTCCTGTGGTGTATACATCATCGACAAGGGCAACGGAGCGTCCTTCAAGATTTTCTGATGAGGTCATAGCATCTAACGGCATCATTTGCTTTGACGGCCCGGTCTTACCTGCCTGAGGGAGGATGTCACTTCTCCAGAAAAGTTTTTTATCATCAGCAGGTATCTTCCATATCTGAGAAATACCTTCGGCCAGCAACAAGGACTGATTATATTCTCTTTTTCCCGCTCTGTGTAAGGGTATCGGCAAAAGTATATCTGCATCTTTATCACTGAAAATTTCACCCATGAGCCTGCCCATTGGTATACCCAGAGAACGTGAATTCCTGTATTTCAGGTCCAGTAAAAGTTCACGAGA
>JAAYHA010000012.1 GCA_012727545.1 Synergistaceae bacterium
GACTTTCTCTTGCAGCCTTCGTGGGTGCGCTGGCTGCGACTTTTGCCATATATGCGGCGGGCAATCTCAGACGGGGAGGCATGTCCGAGGCTACTCTTCTCCTTGCCGGAGTCGCGATGAGCTTCCTTTTTGGGAGCCTTAACATGATAATCCAGTTCACGGGCGGTTACATTGATACGTTCAGGATGATGAGATGGTCGATGGGAGGTATACAGGCAGTTGGATTCGCTCCTGTATTTGCCACACTGCCGGCCCTTGCTGTCATATTCGCGGTAGCCTTTATAACAGCACCTGAGCTGAACCTTTTTGTCTGCGGAGAGGACATTGCGGCAAGCCGGGGAGTCTCGGTCGTAAAGCTCAGAAGGCTGCTTTTTTTCACTGTATCAATAGTAATAGGCATCAACGTCGCAACATGCGGACCGATAGGTTTTGTGGGACTTCTGGGTCCTCATATATGCAGAAAATTTGTAGGAACTGACCACAGAAAGCTTGCGGTGGCATCCCTGCTCTTCGGAGGCGCATTTCTTGTGCTGTGCGACACGGCAGCCAGGATGTTGTGGGCTCCTGCCGAGGTTCCTGTAGGTGTCCTTACTTCGTGCATAGGATCCATATTCTTCCTGTGGCTTCTTGTAAGGGCTAAACGTAATTTCTGATCATCCGGACATGAAAAGACGGGAGAGATAATAATTGCTTGAATACATGAGATCGGGCGGAATAATAATGTGGGTGATCGCGGCGCTTTCTGTCATAGCACTGGCGGTCGTTGTCGAGAGGCTGCTCTTTTTCAGGAGCGCTTCCACAAACCCTGAGGCGCTTGAGGAGGCCTTTGGCAAAGCAGTATCTGAGAACAACGTAGACGAAGCAAGGAAAGTGGTAAGGTCATCACAGAGTTCTCTACACAGGCTTTTCTTCGCGGCCTTTGCCCATTGGGGTGTCGGAAGAGAGGACATGAAGCTCCTTGTCGAGCAGCAGGTCCGCCGTGAGGTCTACCGTTGGGAAAAGCACTTGTTCATTCTTGAGATAGTGGGAAAGACAGCCCCCTTGCTCGGGCTTCTCGGAACAGTGCTTGGAATGGTAGAGATGTTCCAGTCACTGCACATTGGAGGCCAGATAAACGCAGCTACCGTTACGGGAGGCATCTGGAAGGCCCTCTTTACAACTGTTGCGGGACTTACGGTCGCTATCCCTGTTATATTTGCGCACGGTCTCCTGCTTTCTCGCATAGACAGTGAAGAGGAAACCCTTAACAGAGGCGCCGACTACCTTATAAGAGAACACTTTACAAGTCATGGTGAGGAAAGTGAGAAGGCGTAAATCAAGGCGTTTTGCAGACATAGATGTTACGCCTCTCATAGACGTACTCTTTATGCTGATAATTTTCTTTGTCCTGACCGCAACATTTATTCAGGGAAAGCTGGATATTGACCTCCCCTCGGGAGAGGGTGAGACTTCAGACATGAAGCGTGCTCTGACCCTCACAGTGGAAAAAGAAGGGACTATATTCTGGGATGGTGTCAAGGTATCGAAAGATGAACTCCCCGAACTTGCCAAATCTGCCGGAGGACGGGAGATACTTATTGCCGGGGATAAAAGTGTACCCTACGGCAGAGTTGCAGAAGTCCTCTCCATACTCCGAAAAACAGGTGTAACCTCAGCGGGCCTTCTCATGGATGGTGAAAACTGATAATGAACGAGCCCCGTGAGAGGCTTTATTGGGCCATAGCACTCACGCTGAGCATTACAGCGCATGTTGCATTTGTGCTGCTGATGCCCGATGTCTCTGCGAAGCCCGATATTAAGCCGATCATGAGAGTCCGCCTGGCAATGGTCGAAAAAAAAGTCGTTCCGGCACAGTCCCGGATAAGGGAAGAAGCACCCGTGGAGAAAAAGTCCGAACAGAAAAAAGAAACTGTCCCCAAAAAACAGCTTCAAAAAAAGGCGGAACCTGCAAAGGCAGTAAAAACGCCGTCTGAAAAGGCTCCCGTGCAGGAAGTTCAGGCAGTTGCAGAGACCGCAGACAGCGTAGCGGGTACTCCTGTAAAAGCAACGAACGATGCAGTCCCCACAGAGGCCTCTCCGTCGTCGCCTCCCCAGGCTCGACCTGAAAGGGTCGTTGAACTGAATACCCTTGAAGTCATAAAAAAAGTCCTGCCGGACTACTCCTCCTTTTCAAGAAAACGTAAAGAAGAGGGAACAGTAAAAATAATAGCAACCGTGACCGACGGGAGAGTTGTAAGCGCAGAGGTAGAGAGTTCAAGCGAATATCCAAGGCTTGACGAAAGTGCCCTCCGGGCTGTCAGGCAGTGGCTGTTCAAAAACAGCGGCACAGTCAGGGTCAGAGTGCCCGTGGCGTTTAGGCTTAAATAGACAGCGAGGTGCAGGATGCAGGACGCGATCCTGCCGGGGAGTCTATTGGGAATCAGTTGGGAATCAATTGCAAATCGGTAGTTTAAAAATCGCGGCTGAGCAGTTGCTGAGGGCAAGGGGCAGGGGCGGGGAATTTGCAGCCTCTGGGCTGCGGAGAATTCGCCAGACCCATGGCTGGAGAAATTGCTCGCTTCGCATCGCGGAGAATTGCGGCCAAGGGCCGCGGAGGTTCAAAATCCCCGTCGTCCCCGGCAGTGGCCTTCCTCTCCGTCGTTCCCGAATGCTTAAATCGGGAATCCAGCGGCTTTTGTTTAGACTCTAAAAAGCTAGTGATAGCAAGGATATAAAGACACTGGGTCCCCGATCTCGAAACGCACTCGAAATATTTCGAATGCTATGGACTATCTAAATGTTTCCTTAACAGGAAACGGCATTCTCCTGATAAGAAGCGTCCGGGGAAGACTGAGAGGGGTGTTTCTTGGCCCCTTACGATCGTTTGACTACTGTTTGACAACGTTTGACGATAGTTTGACCGCCTCTGAACTATATCCGCTTCGCTATTCAAGTGGCATGCCGGGCAGGAATATAAAGGTAAAAAATTGTTAAACCTAAGAATGGTGGATATTTATGATAAGAAGATCTCTTGAAGGCGACGGCCTGCGACTGGGAGGAACATCCTGGGTGGTCCCCCGAACCTTTGCCGATAATCTGCGCTACCTCTCAAATGATGTGAGCGATATGGAAATTGTCCTTTTTGATACCCCGGAGCACTCCAATATGCCCTCAAAAGAAGAGATCCGTCTCCTGCGGGAACTGTGCGGCGAACTGGATATGTCCTGTACCGTGCACTTCCCGGCAGAAATATGCGTCTCCTGCTCCACTTTGGAGAGACAGGAGAGGGAAGATCTTTGCCTGAGGACGGTCGAACTCTTTGCACCTCTCGATCCATTTGCCTGGATACTTCATGTCGTTGGAGAAAAGAGAGGTAATTTCCCAAGCGCTGAGATGGGCAGCTGGCTTGAAAAGAGCATCAAGTCGGCAGAAAAAATTGCCGGCGCTGTGGATGACC
>JAAYHA010000109.1 GCA_012727545.1 Synergistaceae bacterium
CCAGTGGCAACGAACAGAGCAGCCGGATCAAGTACCCGCAGGGTCTCTATAAGATTTTCATGTCCGGATCTGGAGTTGACAGGAGCTACTGCGCCTCCCAGTTTCCAGCAGGCAAGGGAGAGTGCAATGACTATGGGCGAATTGGGCAGGATAAAGGCGATCCGCTGTCCTTTTTCAAAACCTGCCTCTTTTAATTTTTCTTCGCAGTGAAGAGCCAGGCTGTTGAGTCTGCTCCAGGACCACCAGCTGCCATCCCACCATAGACAGTTTTCAGCATTTCTGCCTTTCCACTCGTTCTCGAATCTTTCCTCAAGTCTTTCCTGTCTTTTTGTCTCCATAACACCAGCTCCAAAATATTAAAAAAATAAAAAGCCTTTTTCAAGATCAAAAAACAATTATACACGCTGCCTAATTATCATGGCCTGTTGCTGTGCTGATTTGTTGTTCATATGCTCATTCTATATTTTTTGTTCTGACCCTTCTCTGGAAAATCCCATTTTCATTCGGACAGTAGACCACTGCCATTGCTTTGTAGAGCGGACCGTGAGTCCTGGGGTCGATCGTGAGTGTGGCGTGTGCAGCGGGGAAATTCCTTGTTGAAAGAAGTGCATGCCGGATTGCCTCTCCCCTGTAGCCGGACGCACTATAGAGCGCGTTTGCGACCCACCTGACTCCATCATATGCAAGTATGGCTGATTCCACATCAGAGGGAGGGCAATTTTCATTGTAGAGGGTCCTGTAGTCTTTCATTACAGAGCGTATCTGGGGATCGAGGTCAGAGACCTCATTGACCCACCAGCTGTCTGCAAAAGTTTTGTCGCTGCCTCCGGTCATGCTCTCGGTATAGCCTTCCGCAAGCACTGTATTTTTGTATCCTGACTCTCTTACTGACTTGAAAAGTGCCCTGATGTCATTCTGTTTTCCTGGAATTATCAGTACATCTGCTCCGCTTTTTACAATCTCTTCCATGGACTCCCTGTGGTCTGAATTGCCTTTCATACGGGCGCCAACATCGGCCGCGACCTTGCCGCCAAAGACCTTTACCCACCTCAGAGCCGATTCATGAAGCATTGCGGCCGTTTCGTCATCGGCATCGTAAAAAAAGGCGATTTCTTTTTTTGAAAGCCCCTGTACTGCGAAATACGCCAGCATTTTTGCTCTCGCATCAGTGTCGTTCGCTATGTGGAAAGCGTAAAGATGGGGTTTCTCGCCTTTCATAACGGCTCCTAAGGTCAGGTCTGAGGCCGTTATCACCAAAGGAACGCTTATATCATCCGCAATTTTTGACATCAAACGGGCCTTTTCCTGTGAAGCCGGCGTCATCATAACAAGTATGCTCTCGTCTTTCATTACTTTCCTTATGCTCTCTTCTGCTTCAGGGGTACCGTTGGGTAGGTCGTAACCAACTATTTTGATCTTGTAGCCCCTGACTCCGCCCTGTTTGTTTATCTGTTCCACCGCTAGCTGGGCCGCCCTAAGCTGGTTGTGGCTGGACTGCGCGGCACTTCCCTTCATTGGAGCGAAAAAAGCTATCCTGAATTCGTCTCCGACAGGGTTTCGCTCGCTTCCGATCTGGAAAAACAGGACAACTATTGCCAATAACGCAGCGATCAGGACGATACCGTTATAAAAAGATTTCTTTCTGATCCACATAGTCCTCGGTTTATTCGATATCCCGCCTGCGATCCTTCTCAGGTTTCCCGGCTTTGCGACAAGGTCTTCAGAACCTTCTTCTTCGGATCCGCACTCTGCACGCTCTTCCTTTATGACATGCCTCAGCGTCAACAGTACGTCCTCAGCCTCTTCCTGAGTAAAACCAAGATGCTCCGAGAGCTTCGAACTGAAGTGATTCTCAATTTTGTTGCTTATCTTTGAGTTTACAGACCATCCTGATTTGATCATATAACGCAATGCAAACGTCAGCCTGAAATTGGCAGCGCTTTCTCCCGGGTTTCTCGCTTCCAGGAATTGTGAGAGCCTGTCAGGATCTTCCAGGATGCAAAGTCCATAATCTTCAATAAGTTTTTCCAGTACTTTTTTTATTCCCTCATTCAAAGATAACACTCCTCACGCTTAAGAGTATAGCTTGCTCGAAGCCGGTTCGCAATAAATCTTTCCGAACCAAGATCCGAAACGTCGGCTCAGCACGAAAAAAGCGCAGGACCGATCCGGTCCCGCGCACTCAGTTTTTAAAGGATCACTTTATTATCCTTATGATTTACTTGTCATTAAAGATAGCATCATTGATACGTTTTTCTTTTTTTTCATAGAACGATAGTATCAAGGATTCCAAAGATACCTCAGCCTTCCACCTGTAAGGCCATTTATGTTCTCCTTCACGGTCCCTGGAGGTGAGGGCTGGTTCGCCTCTCATATCTGATCTGTAAGACTCAATTGAGCAGATCTTCCTCAGCTGGACCGCTGTTAAAGGAGTCCCGTTTTCGGGACATGGCATTAATTCCTCAAAAAGCAACAGGTCTGCGACATCGGGCATGAAATCTCTTCCCCAGCAGCAGCCTGTCCTGTGGTAATCCGGCCTGTTGCCTCCGACCACAAAATTTTTGCCGTCCACGAGTGACTTGTCAGCAACCATATGGACTCCTTCCGGAACTCCGATAGGTCCGCAAAAACCTGCGACCTCGCCAAAGGAGGAAACTATCTCTTCGGTTTCGGCCTTTCTGAAGGATGCTCCTTTGAATTTTGAATCCACATATGCTGTCAGCTTGTTTATGCTTATATTTTTGTCTCCCCTGATCATTGCAAATAAAAGTGTCCTGTTTCCATCCGGCAAAATAACTGTGTAAAGCATCGCCTTGAGAGTCTGTTTCGGATCCAGGCCAAGCTGTTCACAGAGGAGGGTAATAGTGTGAGCCCCTGGGGTATGGACATCTTTTACCTCTTCTTCTTCCTGATCTGAGTTGACCGGTTCTGAAGGA
>JAAYHA010000110.1 GCA_012727545.1 Synergistaceae bacterium
ACAAGAAGCTTTGTACTTGGGGAAATATTCTCTGCAAGGAAGTTGAAATCGAGATTCCACCCCCACTTTGTCTCCTGCAGCGGCCACCTGATTATTTTGCATCCAAGCGCTCTCGGTATCTCATAAAGAGATGGCAGACAGGGCTGCATTACTATAACTTCGTCACCGGGATCAAGAAGGGTATTCATAAAAATAAAGATACCCTCTTCGGGTGCCAGTTCCAGAATATCAGAGGGACGGATCGTGGTGAACCTTTTAGCTACCGCTTCCCTTAAGGGGGCAAAGCCCGTCTGGTCAGTATAACCAAGAACAAGTTCATCCCACATTTTTTTGCATTCGCTGTCTGCCATGTCCAGTATTTCCTGCATCGTGCAGTACTCGCAAGCAGACTGGCTCAATCTGTATTTAGCTTTTGAAGAGTATCTGGCAAAAAGTCTCTCCAGTTTAAATTCTTTAATTTTCATAAAGATCCCCCTCTTAGAGTTTTTTATTCTGCATAAGCTTTATCACATCACCGATAAAGTATAACCTTTTTCAGAAAAGTTGTAATCACCCCTGGAATAGCGCTCTGATAAATTTAATGACAAAAATAAAATAGCTTTTCTTTACTTTCGGTCAATCAATTAAAGCTATATAATAAAATGCGCATGATCATTTAATGCCTGTTAATTTTAACATAGATGAAACTCAAACAAATATATCACGTTAGCAGTGAGAAACTGAATCAATATATTGTCTGTCAGACAGGTTTTTATAAAAACTCAAGATAGACATAATTATACATTTTTTCTTTCAAGTATTGCAATCTGATATATCTGTGGTACAATTGTAGAGAGGGGTAATGTCATGAGCAGCAGCAACGATTCTTTTTTTACGATCAAATCTCTCAGGGAACAGGTTTACGATTACCTTCGGTTTCAGATGAACGATGGTAAGATCCGTCCCGGATCCTTTCTTAACCTGAACGAGATAAGCATGGAACTGGGAATGAGCCGGACTCCGCTCAGAGACGCCCTTTTCCAGCTGGAAACAGAAGGATTTGTGACTATCTACCCAAGACGGGGAGTTATCGTAAATACTCTGACCCTTGAAAAGATCCGAAATATATATGAGATCCTCGGGGGACTTGAATCATCGGTAATGGTACACATTGCGCTCCGTTTCCGTGAAAGTGACGCTGACATTATGGAAAAATGCAACTCTCAGATGAAAAAAGCTCTCGACCAGAATAACTACTCAATGTTTTACGAAGAAAACCTGAAGTTCCACAATGTTTACCTGAACATGTCCGACAATTTGGAAATATTGCAATATATAAAGATACACAAGGAAAGGCTCTACGATTTTCCAAGAAATAAGACCTACGTCAAGGAGTGGGAACTGCACTCCCTGGAGGAGCACAAAACACTCATAGAACTGCTTCGCAAAGGTGATTTCAACGGAGCGGCAGAATATATCAGGGACGTGCACTGGTCGTTCCAGGTCCAGGAAAGATTTATCAGAAAATATTATTTCGCGAAACATTCTGAACTGGACGTATCTGAGGAGGCATAACCGGATTGAACACAACAGGGATAATTTTTGACATAAAGAAATACTCCATACACGACGGTCCTGGAACACGCACAACGGTACACATGAAAGGATGTCCTCTCTCCTGCTGGTGGTGCCACAACCCGGAAAGCCAGTCGATGACCCCTATGATCCTCTTCCGCAGCGAAAAGTGCATAGGGTGCGGAGCATGTGTCAGATCATGTCCCAATAAAGCTATATCAGCAACAGAAGGCTCTTTGACAACAGATCTCGGACTATGCGACGGATGCGGGATATGCGAAGATGTTTGCCCTTCCGGAGCACGGGAGCTTTGCGGCAGGAAATACACCGTCGAGCAGTTAAT
>JAAYHA010000111.1 GCA_012727545.1 Synergistaceae bacterium
ACCAGTTTATGGATAACCACCATCATAAGCATTAACCCTATTATCACAAGAAATACGATGCTCAGCGATATAAATGACATTATCAGCGCACCGGAAGGGCCTGAAAAATGGGCACTCAATGAAATAACTTCAGACATATTGATGACCTCCAAGCTTACATACAGACCAAAAGGACGGTATCCTGCACTCGACCTGGCGGATGAGCACATAAGCAGATACCTTTCTAGACAACTGGGAATACTCGGCAAACCATGCATCTCAGACCGAGATGGCATGACCATGCACAATATTTGAAGGATCGCAGAGGGAAAAGTTTATTCCAGTTTTCGAATAGTTTTTATCGTATGAAAGGCTGACGGAAAGAGATCTTCCGATGTCAAAAAATACGGTTTTCCAAGGATCCGGGGGAGAAAAAACATTGCCCCAACATTAAAAAGACGATATACGTTTGGGAAAAATGTCTTGTTCCTTGTCCTGATATTAATGAGGATAGCAGGAGCTATAGGTTCGGTCAGATTTACCAGCTCTGTGGGAAGTCCGTCTGTTTCGGGGACACTTGAAGAAAATGGACCGTTTCCGGCCGTTAGGGTCCCAATAGGAACAGCAGCCGGCCTTTCCCGACAAAGGTCAAAAGAGACACCGGCATGCCCCTGCGTGAGTAAAAAAGCTGAGGGGGATATGCAGCAGGAAATAATTACAATAAAAACTGTGACTAAAGGAAACAACAATTTTTTCCCTTCATAGTCAAAAGAAACGCAGCGCATAGCCATTTGCCTCCAACTTTAACCGGCAGTATATCCCAAACCTGACATGATACAGATTTCTTAGAATTACGATATCAGTGTGTCTGTGACGTTATACCACTTTGTGAAAAATAATGCAAGGGTCCAGACGCCAACCATAAAAAGCTGTTACATAATTTTTCCGTGGGCATTTCCGAACCGGTGCTTAACTATGGATCTTAAAAATAATAATCGAAAAAACCTCTTTACTATTTCAGCAATCAAAGCTGTCAATAAATTATTGTTATGAACCTAGACACAGTCCGATATTGCGAATGCCGCTACTTCGACATCCTGTTCCTCTGTACCTCCGCTAATGCCAAGTGCGCCGATGACCCTCCCGTTTTCTAAAATTATTTTACCGCCTCCTATTAATGAAATAGATTCTTCGTAACGGATATCAGACAAAATACCGTTATTCTTAGTAACCAGATAAGAAAATTTATCTGTATCATTCATTAATTTTAAAGCAGTTAATGCCTTTGCCTGTGACAGTTTTACGCATAGATCCGGAGTATTATCCATCTTTTGAAACAACACAAGATCATTCTCAGAATCAAAAATTGCAATTGCAACGTGCAAGTTCAGTTCCTCAGACTTTAATACAGCCTTCTTCAAAATAGATTTCGCTCTTTTCAAATTTATTGCCATTTGTCTTCCCTCCGCCTATTAGGTAAATTTTATACATTCTGTACATCTTGCCGACAAGTGCGTAGTAGCATACCATCATAACTGTTACGGCGGCAAGGATTTTGAGATCTCTTTCTGTCATCGATTAATCTGTGATGCAACATAAAAGGGGGCGGGAATAACATCCGCCCCCTGGTAGACACAGTCTGACTGTTTTTAAATGAATGCCGGTTCGAAGAAAAGATCGTTCTCCGCAAATCTGGCAAGACGATAACGATGTATGTCAACAAACGGTTTCTCTCCTGTAAGAAGCTGTTTGCAGAGGAACCCTGCTGAAGGTCCGAACTGGAGACCGTGGCCGCTCCATCCGCAGTCAATAAGCAGACCTTCCACAGGTGTCCAGTCAATTATCGCGTTATGGTCAGGAGTATTGTCGTATGGACCTGACCACTGGCGTACAACTCTGGCTCCGCGCAGTGCGGGCATTCTCTTCATAACACTCGTAGTGACACCCTCAAGAAATTTTGCGCTGTTGCCTTCACTGAAATCTCTGGGTTCGTCCTGGTCATCACGACCAAAGAGGAACGTCCCGTTCGCGCACTGCTTGAAGTATGCCCCGTCGTCCATGCAGAGGACCATCGGACACTCAAAAACTTCGACTGGTTCGGAGACCAGAAGGTTGTGGCGTTCAGGGTATACAGGGATATCTACACCCACTGTCAGAGCCAGTTCTTTAGTCCAGGCGCCTGCTGCAAGCAGAACTTTGTCGGCATGCCACTCTTCACCGTCTTCTGTCACTACTCCCTTGATTTTGCCGTTTTCTGCCAGCAGCTTCTTCACGGGGCAGAATGTCTTAATGACAGCTCCATGTCTACGGGCAGCATGACCATATGAAAGGGTCAGCGTCTGAGGGTTGATGTGGCCATCCTCGCCGCAGAAAGCGGCTCCGATTATGCCGTCGAGGCATAGATAGGGCCAACGGGCGTGGATCTCTTCCGGTGTCAGCATCTCGGAAGGAATATCGAGACTGACCTGCAGGTCAACATTCTTCTGGAGCTGATCAAGGACAGAATCCTTATACGCCACCCACATATACCCCCACTGTCTGAACTCAAGATCCATTCCTGTATCGAGTTCCTGTTCAAGTGTCGGGAATTGCTGAATGTTATACTTGGCCATAAGGCAGTTGACCTCTGTTCCAAAATGCTGGCGAAGGCCAGCTGCGGAACGGCCGGAGCCGCCTGCACCCAGGTAACGGGTTTCAAAGAGGGTCACTTTATGTCCGGCCTTAGCAAGCTGATAAGCGGTTGATGCACCATGAACGCCCCCGCCGACAATGATAAAATCTGTAGTCTTGACTGTCATGTTATGCTACCTCCTACTTGTCATCATCAGCCACCAAAAGGCTGAACTTGATGGGTTTCACCGGAGGCCTGATGACTCCAGGCAGAAGATCTGCTACTGGTTTGCCTGTCGCCTTTGAGAGCTCGCGGAGGATTATGTCGCGGCAGCCTCTGCCCTGGCAGGGTCCCATGCCTACGCGAA
>JAAYHA010000112.1 GCA_012727545.1 Synergistaceae bacterium
GCGAGCAAACTTTCATCAGGTGGAATAGGAGCCTCAGACGAAATAATTAAAAATTACTCACTGGCTATGGCAGAGACAGTTTCACTTCTGATGCCGTCCATGATTATTTTTTTCTCAGCGATAGATACATTTGCGACTTACTGGGCGGTTTCATACATAATTACCAGATCAGGAGGAAAACCTTTACCCCGTCTGCCCAAATTTGAAACATGGCGTTTCCCCAAAAACCTCTTTTGGGCGCTGGTTGCCGCGGTGATAATGGATCTTGCGGGCAAGGCTTTCCCCGATGAAAGGGTATTCAGGGTGGCATCTGCCAACCTTATGGAAGTTCTCAGGGCCATATTTATGCTTGAAGGGCTGTCACTATGTTGGTACTATATGTCATCCAGGAGGATCGCGAGAGTGTTGAAATTGACATTTTCCCTGTTCGGTGTCCTCTTCTCTCCGGTCTCGTATATTTTGTCTATGGTTGGAATCTTTGATATCTGGTACGATTTACGTACTAGGATAAGGGGGAAAAAGAATGAAAGTGATTCTTAAACAGGATGTTAATAAAATTGGGAAAAAGGGTGAACTTCTCGAAGTTGCTGACGGCTACGGCCGTAATTTTCTCATCGCCAGGGGGCTTGCTGATGAAGCCACAGAGGGAAAGGTACGCGAGCTTCAGCAGATGCAGAAGACTCAGAAGATAAAAGATGATAAAAAATTAAAAATTGCCGAGGAAGCCAGGAAAAAACTTGGAGGCAAAGTGGTCAGGATAAAGGTCAATACAGGTGAAGGCGGAAAGCTATTTGGAAGCGTAACGACAGCTCAGATCGCGGAAGCTTTGGCTATACAATTTTCTGTGCCTGTTGATAAAAAAGACCTCAAAATGGAAGAGACCGTCAAACAGACTGGCGAATACCGGTTTAAAGCAAAACTTTATACCGGTGTAGAAGCCGAAATGACACTCAAAGTGGAGCCGGAATAAATTGAGCACCAACAGGGAATTTGACAGGATACCTCCTTTCAATCTTGAAGCCGAGCGCTCGGTGCTCGGTTCATGTCTCATCGACAGGGATTCCCTGCTTATTGTTATTGAAGGTCTGCGAGCCGATGACTTCTACGATCCGAGACACAGGACGGCATTTGAGGTAATAGCCTCTATGGCCGAGCAGAACAATGCCGTAGACTCACTCACCTTTAGGGAAGAGATAAAAAAACTTGGACTTGAAGAGAGGCTGGGTGGACTTCCATTTGTTGCAGAACTTATGGATGCAGTCACAACGACAGCAAATATCGAATATCATGTAGGTATCGTTAGGGATAAATCTGTACACAGAGGACTCATAACTGTTGGGACAGACATATCTCGGATGGGTTTTTCTGAGGAGATCGGGATCGATGAGGCACTGGAGACAGCAGAACAAAAAGTCTTCGAGATAGCCAGGTCCGGCAGGACTTCAAGATTAAAGGGAGCCAGGGAAGTTGTAACGTCAGCTATCGGTGAAATTGAGAAGAGGTTGGCCGGAGGATTGGATATCACCGGAGTTCCATCAGGTTTTGCCGATTTTGACAAACTTTCGGGGGGAATGCAGCCAGGCAGCCTTTACATTCTTGCTGCCAGGCCTTCTATGGGTAAAACTGCCTTTGCTCTTAATGTTGCGCAGCATGCTGCCCTCCAGGAAGACATTCCGGTCCTGATGTTCAGCCTTGAAATGTCTGCTGAACAGATAGCCCAGAGGATGCTTTCAGCTGAATCCAGGGTCAATCTCAGACAGATGTTTGAATCGCGCAAGGTCCAGAACGAACAGTGGCAGGATCTTTCGAAAGCCGCATCAAACCTGTCAAAAAGCCCAATTTATATTGACGACAGCTCGACACTCAACACGCTTGACCTCAGAGGCAGATGCAGGAGGTTTTTTGCAAAGCATAAGTCTGGCAAAGGTCTGGTCGTACTTGATTATCTCCAGCTTATGAACGTTGCAAGAAAAATTGAAAACAGGCAGCAGGAAGTGTCTGAGATATCCAGGGCCCTCAAGGGGATAGCGAGAGAATTTAAAGTGCCTGTCCTTGCCCTTTCACAGCTTTCAAGGGATGTTGAAAAGCGCGGCGGAAGCAAGAAACCGCAGCTTTCAGACCTTCGCGACAGCGGTGCTATAGAACAGGACGCAGACATGGTCATATTCCTTTACAGGGAGGCATACTACGCCCAGGAAGGTGAGACAGTAGACCCCACCTCTGAAGTGATCGTGGCAAAGAACAGAAATGGCCCGACGGGTAAAGTGGACCTCATCTTTTTCAAAGAATATGCGAGGTTTGAAAACAAACTTAGCGGCCATTACTGATACGGCTTCGACTGTATTTCAATTCATAATTATTTCTTTTCCCTGTTCATAGGCAACCGCTGAAGATTCATTTAATCGAAGGGGATCTGCAAATGAAATCAAAGGTTTTAGCAACGACTGAAATGCCCTCCGCAAACCTTTCCGGAGGTACTGTAAATATAAATCGGTCTGAAAATTCGAAGCTTAAAAGTGTTGTCGATCCGATCATTTTTTATTTCCTGATATTTATCTCGCTTGGAGCTCCAAATCTAATCTATTCAGGCATAAGCTGGTTTGATACGCTCCATATCATGAAATGGACATTTGCCATGGTCCCTGTTGCAATAATTTCAGCCATAGGAGGCATATCCCTTGCGCTGTACGGTAATGAACGGACAGGTTTCAGGATAGATCTCTTTGGTTTTTTATGGCTCATAATGCTGGGATATATTTCGATCCAGACAATGTGGGTCGATATTTCCTCTTGGTCGACATACATGAAGGAATGGTTCTTCTTCGCGACTCTGACTGCTATTTATATTTTCTCATTCAACCTTTTTAAAGATGCAAAAGCCCACAGGACTATTCTTTGGATCGCGAACATTAACGCGGGCATAAATGTGGTCTTTGCGGAATTGCTTATCAGAAATATGAACGGACCTTTTCCCTTCATCATGAATGTGCCAGGCAACTACATCGGAAACACAGGCCAGCAGGAGATGTTCGGACTGTGGATGGCAATGGCTGTAATGAACGGAATATACCTTAATGCCGCTTATTCAGAAGTTTTTTCAAAGGACATTTCAGCCAAAACAAACCGCCCCTCCATGTTGAGGTACATCAACATGGGACTTCTTGCCCTTAATTCATGGGGAATGTGGAATTCGACGACAAGGGCAGGCTTCCTCTCCTTAATAACTGGTACTGTAATGATCTCGATCATATTTATGCAGAACGACAGGAAACAAATGCTGAAAAGGGTAGGGCAGGGTGTTGCGATAGTCCTGCTGATGCTTGCACTAAACATAGGGATGAGTTATTTTGGATTTGGCAGGGCTTATGCCCTCCTTAACAAAACTATGGATATGGTAATGAACACCAGAACATTTGGCAAAAGGCGCGGCATATGGAAGACAAGCTGGGCGATATTTATGGAACACCCGGTAAAAGGTGTCGGCATAGGCCACTACAAGTGGCATTACCTCGAGGGGCAGAGGCTTGCTTTCCAGAAAGACCCTGAGATGGAATGGCAGTTTACATACTGGGCTCATAATGAGTACCTCCAGTGGTTTGCCGAGTTTGGAATATTTGGAACGATACTCCTTTTATCAGCTGCAGTCTGGTGGATGTGGAGATTCATTAAATTCCTGTCTCAGAAAAAAATGCTTTCTCTGGAAGCCTCATGGGCATGTGCGATGCTTTTTCTCATACTCTTCGACGCAATATTCAGCAGGCCTTTCCACCGGATAGAGAACGTAGTATGGCTTTCGCTGGCTTTTGCAATAGCAAACAGGGAACTGCTGCCACTCAGCTATTCATGGTCAGAGGTAAGACATACATCAATATACAGGATATTGGGAGTCTTTATTTGTACGATATCAGTATTTGGCCTTATATTTCTCGGGAACGGACTTGCAGGAGATAAATACCTCAGGTATGCGGCAGAAGCCGATCAGTCTGAACTGCAGGCTGATTACATAAAAAAAGCAAAAGCTAAAGCAATGACAAAAGATGAGGCGGAGGAGCAGTATGCCAATCATCTGATGGCAGTAGCAAAGGTGACCAAGGATCCACAGGACTGGGCAAACGCCATCAATCAGTTGTACAGGTCCTTTACCATAAGGCCTCAGGCCAAACAGCTGATGGAGCTTCTAAATCTGGCGAGGCAGATCAGAAATCAGGAACTACTCAAGGCTCTGGTCCCATATCTTCCTCCTGCCGGAATAAAAAATGTTTCGGGGAGTTTGTCTGAAAGCAAATAGCCAGAATCAAAAAGTAGGACAGGAAGTGCAAAAATGAAAATTATCCAGGTATTGCCTGAATTGGATATCGGTGGAGTGGAACGCCACGTCATCGATCTCTCTAACGAGCTGGCAGAGAGAGGTCACGATGTTATGGTCATATCCAACGGAGGCCAGATGCAA
>JAAYHA010000113.1 GCA_012727545.1 Synergistaceae bacterium
TAGTTTGCTGCTGTTGCCGGTCGGTAAGGTTGACCACCTAATAAATGTTTATCATAAATATTCAAATCTTGACGGAGTGCCATTATTTACTCAGTTTTCAAAGCTCGATACCAACGAGGACATTCTGCAATTTGCGGCAAACTATGGTCAGTTAATAAAAGGGGTCAAATATGATAATTGCGGACAAGTTTTCCTTGAGCCTCTTCAACTATGGAAAAATGAGATTTCTCTTGTGAAACAAGCCTTGACGATTTGGAGCAGCCTTGACGCAGGGGAGCCGGTACACCAGTATTTAAAACCACACGTTGAAAAAGACAAAATACTTTTTATTATTAGCAAGGATGATAATGCGTCTCGTATAGTTTCACTTAAAGCAATTCAGAATGAGTCAAAAGCTGTAACAGTCAAACGGGGACTTGCTCAGTTTATCGACCAAAAGATGCTTGAATACCCCGCCACGGTCGCCCATGCAACCGAAGAACGTAAGGTACGAGGCAAGGGAACAGTCAAGATCCCATACAGAAGTTTTATCCGACCAACAAGTTTAATCAGCGCAATTTGGCTGCAGATCTCTCAGAGTTTTTTCAAGGACGCAGAAAAGGATATTATCGCTCGCCGTTGTTTTTTAACAGGGGATTTTTTTGCAGAGAGTGCTATGCGACAACGCAACGCAGAACCGTTTAGGGGTCAATTTTACAGTATTCGAGGGATGAGAAATTTTCAGCGACAAAAAAACAGGAGAATCGAAGCCGCTGCAGAGGGAAAGGAGGTCAAGCCGGATAGAAAAGGAGTAATGCAGTTTTTGGTAGATTTTGACGCCATAGGGGAGCCGGTAGCTGAGATAGTAAAAGCACAAAAAAAGACGCACCCCCAAAAATAGGATGCGTCGATAATGTAAGGGAATGTAAGTTGGCATTTTATCCAAAAGTGCCGTATCATTTGAACCTTGAAAACTGAAAAGCTAGTGATACCAAGGATTTCTGACTATTTATGTTTACCTGCTGATTACAAGTCAGCTGCTCTACCAACTGAGCTACACCGGCGAACAAACCATTCCGTTCCTGTTATAGAACGCCGAAAAGCATTTTACATTATTATAAATTTTCGTCAAGTATCAGAGATATTATCAGAGATATTATTCTCTCACTATATGTTTTGATTTTCCCTCGAACCTCGGGAGAGTACCGGGTTCTGCCACAGTAAGCGGAACGTGGATCCCAAGCGCACTGTGGATAGATTTTTTGCCCTTTTCCAACAGCATTTCCGCTATTTCCTGCGCGCTGTCTGTGGATCTTTCACAGGAGATGCTCATCTGCTGAAACCCCTCTACTTCCCAGACCTTTATCTGATAGTTTGCAGTCAGCCCGGGCACTCTGCAGAGAGCCTTCTCTATCAACGACGGGAAAACATTTACACCGTGGAAGATTATCATATCGTCCGAACGCCCCTTGACTCTCTCTATCCTGGTGCTTCTGTCTCCACATTTGCAGGCTCCCGGCATTATACTTGTCAGGTCGCGGGTACGGTAGCGAACTATCGGAAAAGCTTCCTTCTTCAGGGATGTGATGACCAGCTCTCCCTCTTCGCCGGGGGCAAGCGGCTGAAGTGTCTCAGGATCGATTATCTCGAAAATGAAACCTTCGTCAAAAAGATGGATCCCGTTCCTTTCAAGACATTCCATTCCAACACCCGGTCCCATTGCTTCCGAAAGTCCGTAGCTGTCTATCGCGGGGATCCCAAGCGTATCCTGGATCTTGGTCCTAAGTCCTTCCGACCATGCTTCCGCACCGAAAATCCCCAGACGGAGGCTGTATCTTGCTTTCTCTTCGTTTGAGAAAGTATCCCAGACCTCACAAAGCTTTACAGCATAGGAGGGGGTACAGGTAAAGACGGTCGTTCCAAGGTCACGCATCAGTTTGAACTGACGCTCGGTAAAACCGCCGCTAGCCGGAATGACCGTGACTCCCATGTCTTCAGCTGCATCGTGGAACCCCTGGCTCCCTGTAAATAGTCCGTATCCTGTCGATATCTGCAATATGTCCTTCGATGTCAGTGTGGCACGTTTGAATGCAGTCTTCATGGCTTTCTTCCACCAGAAGATATCATTTGCGGTGTATCCTACAACGGTCGGATTCCCGGTAGTTCCAGATGTGGCATGAAAGCGAACCAGATCATCCTTGTCACATCCAAGCCATCCAAGCGGATAATGGGCCTGGAGATCCTGCTTTGTTGTAAAGGGAAGTTTTTCGATATCCTTCGGTGACCTTATGTCTGACGGATTGATACCTGCATCCTTCATTTTATCTGCATATGGATGGTTCCGCTCCCAGAGCCTGCTCAATACTGCCTGAAGTTCTGTCGTCTTACCTGATGCTGTCTCACTGTGTACCATAATAATTCCTCCCGGTTCATACTCTGAATTACAAAATAAAAAAAGACGGGACCCGGAAAACCCGGACCCCGTCCTCACGTCTTGATCAGATGTTCAGCGCACAGCGACCGGACACCGATCCCGCGAGTCGGGATCCGTGCATGGATAAGAGTACACTGCAACAGAAAGGTCTATATGTCTTTTTATTTCAACAAGCTTCTTTTTCA
>JAAYHA010000114.1 GCA_012727545.1 Synergistaceae bacterium
TGCATGGAATGTCAATAAGCCGCATATCAGCATCTGCCGGGATATCAAAAGAAGAGACATTGAAGATACTTGAGTCAGAAAACTGCCATACAGGCTACCGTGAAGTAGACGGGTGCGCCGGAGAGTTTCCTTCCGGTTCAGGCTACTACTATGCGGCCTATGGAGTAAAGAGTGATCCCTGGGAAGAGAGCGAGGGAGGCATAGCAGTCCTCGGTTCAGGCGCGATAAGGATCGCCCAGGGGGTAGAGTTCGATTATTGCTGTGTAAAAGCTGTCGAAGCGCTCCGCAGAAGAGGGATCAGGGCAATAATGATGAATGTCAACCCTGAAACAGTGAGCACAGATCATGATATCTCAGACGCACTTTACCTGGAGCCCCTCTATATAGATGATGCAATGGCTGTACTCGAGCGTGAAAAAGCAAGAGGCGTATTTGCATGTTTTGGAGGCCAGACTTCGCTCAGGCTTGGGCTTGATCTGGCAACTGAGGGAATAAGGCTTCTGGGGCCGGATCAGGATGTTATCGATGCTGCCGAGGACAGGGGGAAATTCTCGAGGCTTTTGCAGAAACTGGGCATTTCCCAGCCGGCGGGAGTCGACGTCGCTTCGATAGAAGAGGCTCGTGCCATCGCTGAAAAACTGGGATATCCCCTGATGGTGCGCCCAAGCTTTGTAATAGGGGGCGTTGCCATGAAAGTCGTATACAGTGAAAAAGAGATGCTGGATGTGCTTTCAGAGGCTTTCCAAGCAGTAGAGGGACAGAAGGTGATGATCGACCGTTTCCTCCAGGGCAAGGAATTTGAATGCGATGCGGTCTGTGACGGCGAAGACGTGTTGATCCCGGGTATATTTGAACATATCGACCCTTCCGGGATCCATTCGGGGGATTCGATTGCAGTTTTCCCAAGTTTTTCCCTGACTGACGAGCAGCAGGCTCAGGTCCTGAAAACTGTAAAAATGATATCAAAAGAACTGGACATCCATGGCCTCCTCAACATACAGTTCGTCCTCAAGGACGGCCTTTTCTGGATAATCGAGGCGAATCCGCGGGCAAGCCGTACTGTTCCAATATGCAGCAAAATATCAAAAATACCAATGGTCGATTTGGCTGTAGGCGTAGCCCTTGGAGAAAAACTGACTGATATGGGATATGGACTTGGCATTTTACCCAAAACTGATAAGTGGGGGGTAAAGGTGCCGGTCTTCTCTAACGACAAGCTTCCCGGGATCGACCCTAAACTCGGGCCAAGAATGATGTCCACCGGAGAAAGCCTCGGGCTTGGAGACAACCTTGCTGATGCAATGATGGACGGATTGCAGGGAGCAGGATGGATGCCCCCTGCAAAAGGAAGAATACTGATGAGCATTGCTGATTCACAAAAGGCAGAGTCAATGTCAACAGCAGCGCAGTTCACTGCTTTAGGGTGGAATGTAGATGCGACATCAGGCACATCAGATTATCTCTCCAAATGGGGTCTAGAAGTGAACAAAGTCCCGCAGGAAGAGCTTGTTGAAAGGCTCAGAAAGGGAGAATGGGACCTGGTGCTCAATATCCCCGGAGGAAATGAACGCCACATAATGCACGGGGCTGAACTGAGGAGAAGCGCTTCGGCCGCCGGAGTACCGTGCCTGCACTCAATGGCTGCTGCATGGGCTGTGGCAAACAGCCTTTCAAAAAAGAACAAGGCATTAAATGAAAAGAGTGAAAATATGGAAGATGATCTTACCCTGTGATCGGTCAGATAGGATCATTCTTTTTAATGATCACAAAAAAAATTATGCCTGCTCTTCCATTTTTTTAAATAATGCCTTAATATATTGGCGTGCATTATAAAAACAGTTTCATTTGATAAGGAAGCGGAGGTGTATCCATGTTAACCGGCAAATTGCTCGATGACATTGGAATACAGATACTGAAGATACTTCAGGAAGACGGAAGAATATCATTCAACGAACTTGGAAGACGCGTAGGCCTTTCTTCTCCGGCAGTTGCGGAGAGAGTCCGCCGTATGGAAGACGCGGGGATAATAATGGGTTACAAGGCTGTAGTAGACCAGTCAAAGGTAGGCTATCCTATCATGGCTTACATTCGCCTTGCGATCCCGGTAGCGCTCCTTGCTCAGTCAGATGAGCTAGCCAGAGCTATACCTGAAGTCCTTGAATGCCATCATCTTACGGGAAGCGACGGAGTTATCCTTAAAGTAGTAGTATCTTCGGTAGGACATCTTGAGGACGTAATAAGCCAGATGGGCAGCTGCGGAATGACTACTACAGCAATAGTGCTGTCTTCACCAGTTCTGGGAAGGTCGATAGATCCTGTAAAACCGGCAAACAACAGTCATTGATCGGAGCAGGAGTCTGAATGACTCAGTTAAACCGGGAAGCTATTGACAATATTCTTAGCAGGAGAAGCATCCGCAGGTTCGACCCGTCAAAGCATGTAGATGATGCTTTGGTCAAGGTCATTTTGGAGTGTGCATGCGCAGCACCAAGCGCAAACAATTATCATCCTTGGCATTTTGTTGTCATTGATAAGAGACAAATATTAGACAGCATGGCAGATCTGCATCCATATGGAAAGATGTTAAAAACAGCAGCTCTTGCAATAGTTGTCTGTGCTGAAACGGAACGTGAAGGCAAGGTAATGAGATATTGGGAAGAGGATTGCTCTGCAGCAATGCAAAACATCCTTCTTTCTGCGAATGCGCTTGGACTTGGGTCAGTATGGCTTGGTGTCAAACGAGGGGACAACGACCTTGAAGGAAGACTCAAATCGCTTCTCAATGTGCCGGCAGATATTGCGCTGATGGCAATTGCTGCAATAGGCTGGCCTCTTGAAACAAAGGATCCTCACAAAGGGATTGACCCTCATTCACTGCACCGCAATAAGTGGTGAAAATGGGACCTTCAGGTGGTAAAATAGATAAGACTTGCAGATAAAGCGGCGGAAGCACCGCCGCTTGTCATATGGTAAAGCAGTTCGGGGGCGTAAAAGTGGATCATAAAAATAAACAGGCAAGTATATTCGAAGTTAATAAAGTAATTACTCTTCCGTTGGAAGAGGAGATAAAGCAAAGTTATCTCAACTATGCTATGAGTGTCATCGTCGGCAGAGCACTCCCGGATGCAAAGGACGGACTGAAACCGGTCCAGAGAAGGGTACTTTATGCCATGCTTGAGCTTGGTTTAAGGCATAACCAGGCTTTCAAGAAATCAGCCCGTATTGTCGGAGAGACAATGGGAAAATTCCATCCTCACGGCGACTCGGCAATCTACGACACAATGGCTAGGATGTCACAGGATTTTAGCATGAGATACCCCCTGGTAGATGGGCAGGGGAACTTTGGTTCCATAGACGGAGACCCGCCCGCGGCAATGCGTTACACAGAAGCCAGGCTGCACTCTCTCGGAGAGGAGATGCTTGCGGATATCAATGAGGAAACCGTCGAATGGGGTCCTAATTTTGACGAATCCTTGGTCGAGCCTCTTGTACTTCCATCCAGGATCCCCAACCTTCTTGTAAACGGAAGCACTGGTATAGCTGTAGGAATGGCAACTAATATGCCTCCCCACAACCTGGGTGAAGCTATCGATGTCTGCTGTGCTCTGCTTGAAAATCCCGACGTGGAGCTTGGTGAACTGATGACCCTTATGCCCGGTCCGGATTTCCCCACCGGAGGAATAATAGTAGGCCGTGAAGGGATCATAGATTCATACCGGACCGGAAGAGGAAAACTCACAGTCAGGGGCCGGGTCGATATTGAAGACAGCCGTAAGGGCAAACAGAGCATAATAATCTCTGAAATTCCTTACATGGTAAATAAAACCAACTTTATAGAAACAATAGCAAAGTGTGTACAAAATGGAATGATAGACGGAATTTCCGATCTCAGGGACGAATCTGACAGAGACGGCATGAGGATAGTCATAGAGCTGCAGCGTGATGCAGACCCCAATCTCGTCCTGCGCCAGCTTTATACAAGGACCCAGCTCCAGAGTACGTTTGGTGTCATAAACCTTGCGATCGTTGACGGCGAGACTCGTGAACTGCCGCTCAAAGAGATGGTCTGGGTTTTCCTTGATCACCGCAGGGCGGTAGTACGACGGAGGACTGAATTCAGGCTCCGCAAGGCCGAAGACCGTGCCCACATCATTGAGGGCCTGCTCAGGGCCCTTGATGCGATCGATGAAGTAATAAGGATAATCCGTGGATCGGATAACGCTGCTACAGCCAGAAACAGCCTCATCGAAGCTCTTGATTTCACAGAGATCCAGGCACAGGCAATACTTGACATGCGCCTGCAGAGGCTTACAGGCCTGGAGAGGGAAAAGCTTGACAGTGAAATGAGCCAGCTCATTATGGACATCGAACGTTACAAAA
>JAAYHA010000013.1 GCA_012727545.1 Synergistaceae bacterium
AGAAGGATGGATAGGTCCCTCTCTACGCCAAAGAGCTTGCCAAGGGCCATTCCAATTATAAGGGTCAATGATATCGATATCATAGTTATCCACACAGAAGTGAGCCCCACCCTTATGACGGCGTCCAGATGCATACCGAACCCCAGAAGTATTACTGCTGCCTGGAGAAGTTTTTTAGAAACCTTTCCGGTACCCTCTGCGACAGGGTTTCCTGCAAAAAGTCCTGCAACAGCACCCAGGAGCAGACCCCATGCCGGGTTCGGCGTGATGATCGAGAGCAGGGCAGCCGCTGCCAGCCATATTTTAAGGTTTGATGTGATGTTTTTTAAGTTGTTTTCCAATACAGGGCCTCCGATAATGCATGGTCGTTCAATAATAAGGGTATATTATAATCCCACAAGTGGTATGTTTGGCCTATTTTTCCTTTCCGGTCTCCTGCTGATATATTACATTCTAAAAAAATCCATCACTTTATCCCATTTAATGTTGACCATCTCGGAGAAATGGAATAAAATATCCGGTATTCCATTATTGCAAGGAGGAGAACAAACTGAATCCCATCGTCAGCTTGCCGGATCCCCTTATCCTGGGTCTGCATGCTCTTGGAGAGCTTGCGAAGAACCCGGACAAATGTCTTTCCACACAGCAGATAGCAGCAGCTATTGGCTCAACGGAGCCGCATCTTTCAAAAGTCCTCCAGCGCCTTAACAAGGGAGAAATGGTCAAGTCCGTGCGTGGTCCCGGCGGTGGATACAAACTCAATTGTGTTCCGGATGAGACTCCCCTTCGCAACATCTTTGAGCTTCTTGGCGGCCCCTTTGACTCTAAGGGCTGCGGACTTGACGGCTGCAAAAACAAAGTTTGCTTTATCGGCGCAATGATGAACGAACTGACAAGGGCTTTTTTAAGATATCTTGAGTCCAGGACACTGGCCGATTTTACAAAATACTACGATCATTCCATTCCTGTCGAAATTGAAATATCAGTTATTACGCCAAGCCTCGGCCAGAAACACCCGAATTTCAGCCACGTAAGTACCAAATAACAAATCATACAAAATAATTTATTCGAGGAAGGATTGAGTCAATTTGAAGAAGTTAAGAGGTCTTTTTTGTCTGCTGCTTTTCGCCCTGATCCTGGTGCCCAACGCAGCATTCGCCGATGGATTTGCTATCTATGAATGGTCTGCGGGAGGAGTGGCGATGGGAGAGGCCTATATGTTCGCAGAAGACGATCCTTCCCTGCTTGGATACAACCCTGCAGGCATCACCAAACTTCAGGGCAGCTGGTTCAGCGGCGGGATTTCTTACATCAACCCAAGAGGCAGGGTGGATTTCCACGGAGCAATGGCCGGCGGAGAGACATGGAGCAATACTGAAGCGCCCGGCTTTGTTCCCAACCTTTTTTATGTGAAGCAGCAAAATGATAAGCTCTGGTGGGGAATAGGAGTACTGTCCAGATTCGGAAATTCGACCGAATACGAACCAACATGGCCCGGACGTTACAACAGCTATCTGGCAAAAATTACAGGTGTCACAATACAGCCGACTGTCGCCTACAAAGTAACTGACAAGCTTTCATTGGCCGCGGGTCTTGATATTAACTATATAAAACTTGATCTTAAGAAAAAGATACCTCAGGCAAGGCTTTTGGGTGTTGCCGGACCTGATGTTGATTTTGAGCTTTCCGGCGACAATATCGCATTGGGCTGGCTCCTCGGTTTGAACTATGATATTACTGACTCGACCTCTTTCGCGGCGGTTTACAGATCTAAAATAACGCAGAAAATGGATGCAGATGCAAACTTATCCATCCCGGCTCTTAACACTGGCGCGCATGGAGAAGTTACTCTCCCCGACAGCTTTACATTTGGACTGGGGCACAGATTCAATGAAAATACAAGGGCTGAGATCGGTGCCACGTACACAAAGTGGAGCACCTATGACAAGCTTGAGATGGTTTTTGACAAGAACCTTCCCACAAGCACCGACATAAAGGACTGGAAAGACGTCTGGCGCTATCAGTTTGGTATCGAGCACAAGCTCAACGATACATGGAGCATAATGGGAGGTTACGCATACGACAACAGCCCGATGCCTGACGAGAGGATGGACTTCATGGTTCCGACCGGAGACAGGCAGACCATAAGCATAGGCTTCAAGCGGCGCAGCGGAAATTCAGAACTCGCATTTGCCTGGGGCTACATGTGGATAAAGGACAGAGTCGTACCGGGTGCTAAGTACAGCCCTGTCGCATCGGACTATGCAGATGTACGCGACAACACCGCACACATCCTTTCTTTGAGTTATACAGTCCATCTTAAATAACCCAACTTTTCCACCGTCTTTCCCGCATGCCTTTGGGCGGGAATCCAGCGGCTTCGCCTAAAGGCGGGGCCGCTTTTTCATATTTCAGTAAATTGTATAATTTGTACCATCACTCTTGCCAATTTTTTTTATTGTTGTAAGCTATAGACAGGGCGGTAAAAACGCCGCAGTTGTTTTTTGTGCAAAAATATCATTTATTTCCCGGGGAGGAAATTTTAAATGGCTACACAAGGGCAT
>JAAYHA010000115.1 GCA_012727545.1 Synergistaceae bacterium
CATTCGATATTCGGAACGATCAGCTCATCTGAGCGGACCACTCCGTCCGAGCAGTCCCAATGGGCATAGAGATGCCCATAGTCAGGTTCATGCACTCCAAGCTGCTTTTGGATCCCCTCTGAGGTCAATCCGATCTTCTTGCCGGAAACGATCCGCCCTTCTTTGACATAACGATCAACATTTGCCAGCTGGATCGCATAAGCGTCATCGGCCGTCAAAGAGGGAGCCATGTCTGTAAGAGGCTCAATCGGCACACGTGTCCTCTCTGCTTCATACAACATGTCCGCAAATTTTTGTATATTAAGATCAGCCATAAAAATTCACCTTCTCTTATTGTTTTTATTTGATTTCAATTTAAACTATACTGTGACAGCACTTACTTTATCAAGAGACTATTTATGAAATGATCCGAAAGGGTCATCGATACTTTTTCGTTAATTCGATGATATCAGAGATCATACCAAGAAAACAGCCTTTAAAACTCCAATTTACGTATCACACAGATAAGTCAGCTCGAAGACCACAGTATTATTTTTATTTGCCCGTAACAGTTGAGTTGCTGGAATATCCGGAAATGAGGTAAATAGGGATGAAAAAGATCATTGAGGATCAGATTCTGGAACTGCAGTATAAAAAGGGATTCGGAGCATGGACATACCACCTGAGGATCCCCAACACTGCAGGTATCGAGGGTAGATGGGGCTTCCTGAAAGTTTCCGGGACCATTGATGGCTATGAGATAAAAAACATCAACCTTGCACCAAGGAAAAACGAAGACAAGATCATTTCCATCAACAAGGAGATCAGGGACGCAATAGGCAAAGGTGGCGGAGATCCGGTGAGGGTAACTTTGTATCTTCATGATCCCGTTAAAAAGTAACTGAGGCACTGAGTGCATCTTGCATCACTTACTTAGCAAGGCTTGCGGAGAATCACCTCGCAGCCCATGGCAACCGCTCGTATAACCGCCCCAGCCGACCTTAAAATTATTGCATTGAACGAATCATTCCTGTATACTTTTCATGAAATTAAATTAATTTTTTTAACTTTGATTAAAATATTAAGCCATTTCTAATCAACTCTGAGAAATGTCGGTCTGAAATTAAAAAGGTCAAAACTACAATAGATCTTCGGGTGTACGGTTTTTTGCATACACTCCGTCAGAGGCGGGGTTTTTAAGATCAGAATATTTCTGTAGGCGGTGTTGGCAGATGAAAATAAAAATTAACGATTATTTTGATTTTGAGAAAGCCAATGCCCTACTTGAAGGCTTTACTAAATCAACAGGTTTTGTGACCGCCATTCAGGACCTTGACGGAAATATTCTTTCCAAATCGGGATGGAGAAGTATTTGCAATGATTTTCACCGGAAGAACTGCGAGACCGCTTCCAACTGTATCTTCAGCGACACCAAGTTGGCCAGACAAATCAGTAAAGATGAAAAGTACCATTTTTACGAATGTGCCAACGGATTGATCGATGTAGGGCTGCCTATAGTGATCAGGGGAGAGCATGTTGCAAACTTTTTCTCGGGACAGTTCTTTTTTGAAGAGCCGGATCTTTCTTTCTTTGTAAAACAAGCCCAAAAATATGGATTCGATGAAAAAGCCTATATTGAAGCTCTCAAGGAAGTTCCGGTAGTCTCAAAAGAAAAAGCCGAAACAGTGATCCATTTTTTGGTAAACATTACTCAGATGATAATTGAAATGACAGCTGAAAAATTAGAACTGACAGAGCTTAATCAGGAGTTAAAAAATAGCCGGGCAGATCTTATGGCCAATCAGGAACTGCTTGACAGGAATTTGAAAGACCTGAAGGAATCGCAGAGAATTGCACATGAGAGTGAGGAAAAATTTCAGCTTTTGTTTAACCAGGCACCCCTGGGGTATCAATCGCTCGATCAAGAAGGCCGTTTTATTGAGGTCAATCAGAAATGGCTTGATACATTAGGTTACGCCAGAGAAGAAGTTATTGGCAAATGGTTTGGTGATTTCCTTTGCCCTGAATATGTGGAAGGATTCCGTGAACGCTTTCCTCTGTTCAAAGCCCGGGGGCAAATCCACAGTGAGTATGAGATGCTGAGCAAAGACGGGCAGCGGCTCTTTATGTCATTCGAGGGAAAGATAGGTTATTCGGCCGACGGAGAGTTCAAACAGACACACTGCATACTGCAGGACATTACCGATCAAAAGATGGCCGAAATGGCGCTGATCGAAAGCGAAGAGCGCTATAAACAATTGAGCGAGCAAAGCAGAACGTTTACCTGGGAAGTTGATGAACAAGGCCTCTTTACTTTTGTCGATAATGTCAGTGAAGCAATACTGGGATACCGTTCCGAAGAACTGATCCAAAATAAACATTTTTACGACCTTTGTCCAAAAGAAGATCGTGACCGATTCAAAAAGGATGCTTTAGATATATTCGAGCGAAAGGAATTGTTCCATGGGCTGGAAAACAAGGCACTGACAAAAACCGGTGACACAGTGATCCTCTCAACTAATGGGCTTCCAGTTTTAAAAGAAGACGGGAGCCTTAAGGGGTATCGCGGCA
>JAAYHA010000116.1 GCA_012727545.1 Synergistaceae bacterium
GATCCCGGGACTACGGCAACGTTTTCTGCCTTCAGGAATGCCGTGCAGAAATCTTCAGAGGTCATTCCAAACTCCGATATGTCGGGGAAGACGTAGAAAGCCCCGTACGGCTCAAAGCAGGGAAGCCCCATTTCCCTGAACGATTCCATCAGGAAACGTCTTCTCTGGTCGTATGATGCCTTCATCATCTCTATGTCTTTGTCTCCGTCCCTCAGTGCAGATATGGCAGCGTACTGGCTGACAGTAGGAGCGGACATTATGGCGAACTGGTGTATCTTCAGCAAGTATTCCATGATGTGAGCAGGAGCCAGCGCATAACCAAGACGCCACCCTGTCATGGCATAGGCCTTTGAAAACCCGTTTATGAGTATAGTCCGCTCCTGCATGCCGGGCATATTTGCAATGCTGATGTGAGTTCCCTTATAAGAAAGTTCGCTGTAAATCTCGTCCGTTATCACTATAAGGTCGTGCCTGAGCACCACTTCGGCGATCTTTTCAAGATCTTCCCTTTCCATTATGGCCCCGGTAGGGTTGCTTGGGTAGGACATAAGAAGTGCCTTTGTCTTTCCTGTTATTGCGGCCTCAAGTTTCTCCGGTGTCAGGCGGAACTCTGTCTCCGCGCTGAGCGGTATCGGCACGGGAACTCCGTCAGAGAGCAGAATGCATGGCTGGTATGAAACGAAGCAGGGTTCCGGGTAGACCACTTCATCTCCCGGATCCAGAAGAGCCCTTAAGGCAATGTCTATAGCCTCGCTTCCGCCGATCGTCACAACGACCTCGTTTTTGCTATCGTAATCAAGCCCGTATTTTCTTTTGATGTTTTTGCATATTTCTTCTCTGAGCTCGGGAAGACCGGCATTGGAGGTGTAAAAGGTGCGGCCCTTTTGCAGCGCGTACATACCCTCTTCCCTGACGTGCCACGGGGTGTCGAAGTCAGGTTCGCCGACACCCAGGGATATCACGTCCTGGATCTCGTTCGCAATATCGAAGAGCCTCCGTATTCCTGAGGGCTTTATCTTTTTTATCTTATCGCAGATGAAGTCCCTCACGGCGTCACTACCATCCTAAGGTCTTTGTGCGGTTCTATGAACGAAGTGCCGTGGTCCTTGTACCTGACAAGCACGATATGTGTGGCTGTGCTCTGTACCTCATCTATCACAGCAAGCTTGGAGGAAACGAAGAAGGCTATCTCTTTCATGCTGGCTTTTTTCAGGATCACTGTGAAATCATATCCCCCCGACATAAGGTAGAGAGACTCTACCTCCGGGAACTGATATATTTTTTCCGCTATCTTGTCGAAACCGTTGCCCCTCTGGGGCATGACTTTCAATTCGATTAGGGCGGAGATCTTTTCGTCGTCAGTCTTGTCCCAGTTTATAAAGGCATGGTATCCGCAGATGATATTTTCCTTTTCCATCGCATTTATTTCAGCAGCTGTCTCGTCAGCATCGCATCCCAGCATTGAGGCTATGTCCTTAGCGTTCAGCCTGGCATCCTTTTCAAGTATCCCGAGTATTTTTTTCCTTATCTCTTTTTCCATTTTCAGGCCCTCCCATACGTTGCCGCATTGTGCATATTTATCACTTTACTTAAATTGTAGAAAGTGTAATTTTCGTGCTTTTCTAAAGATCAGTCAAGAGCTTATAAGAACCGTACAAATTAAAAAGACACCGGACTATCGCCCGGTGTCTTTACGTTTGAAGTTTGATAAGGCTCTGCAGCCCTGTTTTTTTAAATTATACAGCTACACCTACTATGATATGCGGTGCTTTTATTATCGCAGTGACTTTCTTTCCCGGA
>JAAYHA010000117.1 GCA_012727545.1 Synergistaceae bacterium
ACTTGAAGATGCAGGGATAAGTCCGGAAGAAATCGATATGGTGATCGTGGGGACAAATTCTCCGGATACAATATTTCCAAGCGTTTCCTGCAAAGTTCAGGGAAGGCTCGGCGCTGTAAATGCAGGCGCAATTGATGTTCAGGCAGGCTGTACAGGCAGTCTCACGGCACTTTCAGTAGCTGCTTCCGGAATATCCAGCGGGATATGGGACAAAGTCCTTGTAATAGGAGCTGAGGTTTTTAGGGAAATTATTGACTGGACAGACAGGGGGACATGTATCCTTTTCGGTGACGGCGCAGGGGCATGTGTAATAAGTGTTTCGGAGGAAAAGGGAGGATTCATATCTACACGTCTCCTTGCCGAAGGCACAGGCCACGAGATGCTTCGCCTTGAGTGCGATGAAAATAACATTACACCTGTAGTAAAAATGAAGGGCAATGAGGTCTTTAAATTTGTTAATACAGTAATGCCTAAATTCATAAAGGGATTCTGCGAGGATTCCGGAATAACGCCTGAAGACATCGATTTTTGGGTATTCCATCAGGCAAATACCAGAATAATTGACGGGGTCTTTAAAAGGCTGCACGTTTCGCAGGAAAAGACGCTTATAAACCTTCCCGACTATGGGAACACATCTGCTGCGTCACTAATGATAACTCTTCATGAGGCGATCGAAGCCGGCAGGATCAAAAGCGGAGACAAAGTCTGCTTTGTTGCTTTCGGAGCGGGAATGACTCTTGGAGTCCTGCTTTACGAAGCCTAAGGAGAAAACAGTATGTTTGAAAACAATAGAGTTACCAAACTTCTGAAGATAAAATATCCAGTAATTCAGGGAGGAATGGCATGGGTAGCAGATGCCGACCTTGCAGCGGCAGTCAGCAATGCCGGCGGACTGGGCGTAATAGCTGCGGCAAGCATGCCCCCCGAACTTTTGGAGCAGCAGATATTAAAGATCATGAAATTGACGGACAAGCCCTTCGGGATGAATATAATGCTCCTTTCTCCTACAGCTGATGACGCGCTCGAAATTGCCGCCCAGTACAGAGTGCCGGTGGTAACGACCGGCGCAGGCATGCCCGGCAAGGTCCTTGAAAGGCTCAAACCGTTGGGAACGACTGTTATACCGGTCATAGCTTCGACTGCACATGCTGAAAGAGTCGCAAGGCAGGGTGCAGACGCTGTTGTCGCAGAGGGCAACGAGGCCGGCGGACACATAGGCGAGATAACCACCATAAACCTGGTGCCACAGGTCGTCGATGTCGTTTCAATACCTGTAATAGCTGCAGGCGGTGTGGCAGACGGAAGAGGAATGGCAGCTGCTTTTGCTCTGGGAGCTGAAGGCGTACAGGTAGGCACCCGCTTTGTATGCTCTGCAGAATCAAACGTACACTTTAACTATAAAGAAAAGATAATTGAGGCAAACGACAGGGCCACTGTTGTCACAGGAAGGTCTACAGGACATCCTGTAAGAGGCATTAAGAACAAGCTCTCCAGAGAGTTTGAGGAACTTGAAAAAAGAGGCGCTTCAATAGAGGAACTCGAGAAACTTGGAACGGGCAAGCTGAGGCTCGCCGTTGTTGACGGAGACACGATGTGGGGTTCACTTATGGCAGGGCAGTCTGCTGGGCTTGTTAAAAG
>JAAYHA010000118.1 GCA_012727545.1 Synergistaceae bacterium
GGGTCATCGTCAAATACTTCGGCAAGCAGCAGGAGAACAGCTATGATATGTTTGCACGGGACGGCATCGTCAGGACAGCTGCATTTGTAGCGCCGCAGGGTGCTCTTGCTCGGAAAAAGACCAACTCCCGCCTCCTTGAAAACTCTTTCCATTTCCTCCGGCATCTCTCCGGCCAGCAGTCTGGCAGCGAACGATGACCTCTCCCTGAAACGGAAAAGAAGAAGTGCCTTTGCCTCATCTGACAGGATCTCAAATCCAAGCCTTATCTGATAGGGTTTTTTTCTTGTACCCTGCACTGATGCCGTTACAAGTCCGGGTTCTATTTCAATATCAACGACCTGGCCTCTTCGTGCATAGCTTCTTCCCCTTGCAAGGCGCACAGAATCTATGCTCCCTTCAAGGATCTCGATCCACCGTTTTGACCACCAGTTTGATCCATGAAAACGCCCCCTGTTGACGCGGGACTTTATTCCTCCCCTGGTGCTGAGAGGCTTGGTATATGTCCAGGAAGTCCTTCTTTTATACATTTAATCCATGTCCTCCACAGCATCCCTGCTTAGTTTGAAAAGCTGCTTCAGTTCGCTGTCTGTCATCTCTGTCAGCCAATTTTCTCCCGCAGATACCACAGAATCCGCTATGTTTTTCTTAGACCTGATAAGCAGTTCAATTTTTTCTTCCAGTGTTCCCTTGCAGCAGAAATAATGTACCTGGACCCTTTCTTTCTGCCCTATCCTGTACGCCCTGTCAACTGCCTGCTGCTCGACAGCAGGATTCCACCACCTGTCAAACATTACGACGTGGTTGGCGCCTGTAAGGTTGAGGCCTGTTCCGCCGGCCTTGAGTGAGAGGACGAAAAATGGCGGTGCATCTTTGGACTCCTGGAACTTCCTTACCATTTCGTCTCTTTTTTGCCTTTCGACTCCCCCATGCAAAAAGAGCGCCTCCCTGCCGAATGTTTCCTGGAGGTAGCTCTTAAGCATAGCCCCCATCTCTGCGTATTGTGTAAAGATCAGCGCCCTGTCGCCAACGCTCAGCATCTCCTCTGCGATCTCAGTGAGGCGGGCCAGTTTTCCGGAACGTCCGGCTATCTGGGACCTGTCCTTTAAATATAGGGCAGGATGGTTGCATACCTGTTTCAGGGATGTGATGGCAGAAAGCACAGCACCCTTGCGCTTTATCCCGCTTGCCCCGGTAAGGGTTTCCTCAAGGTTGTCGAGAACAGCCCCGTAGAGAGAGGCCTGTTCTTTGTTCAACGAACAAAATACCTCTGTTTCTATTTTCTCAGGCAGGTCAGAAATGATGTTTTTGTCTGTCTTCAGCCTTCTCAATATGAAAGGCCCGGTTATCTTTTTTATCTTTTTGAGGGCACTCGTCTCCCCGGCCTGTATGGGACGCATAAATTCCCTGACAAACCTTGATTTGTTTGGGAGCAGGCCCGGCATCAGGAATTCCATAATGGACCACATATCTCCTACGTGGTTTTCTACCGGGGTGCCTGTAAGGGCAAAGTGCCATTTTGCCCTTATGGAGCGGGCAGCCTTTGACTGCCTCGTTTCAGGGTTTTTGATGTTTTGGGCCTCATCAAGAATGACACCGGACCAATCTGCTTTTTTGAATGTCTCGTTGTCCCTGTGAA
>JAAYHA010000119.1 GCA_012727545.1 Synergistaceae bacterium
CTGAAAGCAGTGTACCGGCATCTTCAAGCGAACGTGAAAGCATCCTCGGGTGAAGTCCCTTATCGTCAAATGCAAGCTTGAACATACGTCCGGGCATTGCTATCGAGAGATACTGGTCACCAAGGAAGATGTCACATACAAAACAGGAGAGGATGGTCGCTGTGACCATTCCGCCGACTGTCCTGATGGGCTTCATTATCGCTTCGAGCATGACCTTCAGGAATCCGCAGACTTCCATTACGGAGCCAAAGGTGAAGGCGCAAAGGATAAGTGAGATCGTCCAGTTCATCGACTGCAGACCGCCGCGTTCCATAAGCTTGACTATGTCATTTGCGGCCTCTGTTGCTATTTCAGGGGCGATCGTGATGCCGTTTTCAGAGAGCAGTGCGGCAAGAGCGGCAGCATCTTCTGAGGCTCCGGCTATCTCAGCTGAAAGGGAAGGGACATATCCGTACTGCATGATGTTAAGGATATCCCCTACTCCTACTCCCTGCATTATTGCGAAAACCACTGCAACCAGGATACCGGCATAGAGGCTTGGAAGAGCCGGTTTACGGGCTGCAGAAAGTCCGATTACAACGATCGGGGCAAGAAGAGCTATCGGGCTGATCCAGAACTCTGCATCCATAAGTGCCTTGAGGGCTTCGATCTTCGCAAGATCAAGAGTTCCTCCGCCGTATTTGAATCCGATAACTATCGTTATGACAGAGACGATCACATATGTCGGGCCAGTAGTCCATGCCATGGCCCTTATATGCTGGAAAAGGTCTGTTCCGGCAACTGCAGGAGCCAGGTTAGTAGTATCGGAGAGAGGTGACATTTTGTCGCCGAAGTATGCTCCGGAAATAATTACACCTGCCGTAAGAGGAGCAGGTATGCCCAGTCCAAGGGCTATACCCATGAGGGCTATACCGACTGTTCCTGATGTTCCCCAGGAGGTACCTGTTGAAAGTGAAACGACTGAACAGATGATAAGTGTCGCAAAAAGGAATATTCCCGGGCTGAGTATCGAGAGTCCGTAGTAGATCATTGTCGGGACTACGCCGCTTGCGATCCATGTTCCGACCAACGGTCCTACGGTGTAGAGGATCAGGCATGCCTGCATGCCTGTCATGATCCCGTCGATGATCCCTTTTTCTATCGTGGCATAATCATATTTGAGATAGAAAACTCCAAAAATACCAGCAAGTATAGCGCCAAGGATAAGTGAGATGTGGATGTCAACTTCCCATACCAGAACGCTGAAAACTATCAGGACCGCAACTGCAAGAAAAATAAGAACGGCCAGTGCCAATGATGGTTTGCGTGGCTCCATGACAATAAAACTCCCCTTTCATTCAATTAAAAAAAGTTAAGAACTTAAAAAAGCGGAAAAAACATTGAAAAGAAATCGATCAGCTTACCACCTCCGTCTTTTGAAATCATTATCATAAAAAGCGGCTTGGCATAAAGTTTAATGCAGCAAAGAAAATGAACACTGTTATTTTACCTATGTAAGTAATTCTACTACCTTAACAACTAATCTGTCTACTCTTGTACGTTCAATATGTGTGTGCATTGAACAAATCCCGACAAGGTCTATAATTGGAAAAAGCTTGACAGAGCTCGTCCTTGCAAATATGAACATCAAATATGGCTGTACTTTTATTACGCAACAGTTCAGCCGGGTTCACAAAACATAAGTATCCGGTACAGAATACTTACTTGGGATAATACCGCAGCAAAGGCCGTTTGACAGTATTTGTACCATATTATATTATCTGCTTTTCCGGCTGAAAGACTAATCGCGCTATGGAGGTATGTTGATGAATGTCCCAATAAAGGTCCTTGTAGAGGGGTCTCTTTGCATTGCACTCTCAGTTGCGCTTTCGTTCGTAAAATTGTTTGCCCTTCCTCAGGGAGGGTCTGTCAGCCTTGGAATGCTTCCCATCTTTGTATTTGCGATCAGAAGAGGCGGAACGGCAG